>JAUCGL010000059.1 GCA_030378105.1 Candidatus Halobeggiatoa sp. HSG11
CGTCTGGAAATTCATCACACGCCAAAACACGGTAGTTGGCTTAACATGGCAGAAATAGAAATCGGTGTTGTAAAGTCGTCAATGTTTGAAGCGACGTATTCCAGAGCAAGAAATTTTACGATCAGAAATAGAACTATGGGAAAAGAAACGGAATCAAGATACTGTTTGTGTTAACTGGCGTTTTTCCACTGAAGATGCTCGGATAAAACTTAAATCACTTTATCCATCAATACAAGGTTGATGGAGTACTAGTTTAATCCTTAATTCCTGTTCCCCAATCAAGTTGGGGATAAATTTTACAGGAATAATAAGATTAAGTTAACTGGAAAAGCATTGAATCAATTAATAAACAAAAGCTCCCAACATAACAGCTAATCCAATGAGCATAGCGAAAGCATAGTGATATAAAAAGCCAGTTTGAACTTTACGAAATACACCAGCAAACCAGTCAATCAAATCGGCCATACCATTGATAAAGCCATCAATGAACCTAACATCACCGAACTGCCACATAAATGTCCCGACCTTCCTTGTTCCACCAGCAAAAAACCAATCATTAAAGCGATCAAAGTAATATTTCTCAACTAAAATCTTATAAACGATACCAGAACGTTTTGCAATAATTTCAGGTAATTCTGGACGTTTCATATACAAGAAATAAGCTACTCCAACTCCAGCCGCTGCTAACCAAACCGGCGGTTGAATCAAACCATGCAACATAAAACTTATAAAACCATGATAATGTTCTGGATCAAATGGATTATGTGCCGCAGCTACAAAAATTGAATCACTGAAATAGCCACCAAATAACATTGGCCCGATAGTGAACATGCCGATAAATATTGATGGAATTGCTAATGCTATCAATGGCCCGGTTACTACCCAAGGTGTTTCATGTAAATGTTCTTTAGTATGCTCATCCATCCGTTCTTTACCGTGGAAAGTTAAGAAGAACATGCGGAATGTGTATAAAGCGGTGATAAATACTCCAAATAAAACAGAATAATATGCGAACCAAGCTCCAGCCCGATCAGCATCATAAGCATGATGAACTGCTTCGATAATTGCATCTTTGGAGAAGAATCCAGACATGCCGGGAACTCCAATCAAAGCTAATGAACCAATTAACATTGTCCAATAAGTTATCGGCATATATTTTTTCAAACCACCCATCTTACGCATATCTTGCTCATGGTGCATGGCGATGATAACCGAACCAGCTCCTAAGAATAACAAGGCTTTAAAAAATGCGTGAGTCATCAAATGAAAAATTCCAGCCGTATAAGCCGAAGCTCCCAGAGCAACAGTCATATAACCAAGTTGAGATAACGTGGAATAAGCAACTACTCGTTTGATATCGTGTTGAACTAAACCAAGTAAACCCATGAAAAATGCGGTTATAGCTCCGACCACCATAACAAAGCTAAGAGCTGTAGTGCTGAGTTCAAATAATGGTGACATGCGAGCTACCATAAAAATACCGGCTGTCACCATAGTTGCAGCGTGGATTAAGGCTGAAATAGGTGTTGGGCCTTCCATTGAGTCAGGCAACCAGACATGGAGTGGAAATTGGGCTGATTTACCCATAGCTCCAACAAATAATAAGATGCACATCACTGTTATCATTGACCATTCATGACCGGCGAAAATGCTTATTGTTTGTTTATATTCACCTGCTTGAGCAAGTCCGAATACTTCGCCATAGTTCAAACTATTGAATGCCATTAATACGGCTGCAATTCCGAGTGCAAAGCCAAAATCACCTACTCGATTGACTAAAAATGCTTTTAAGTTAGCATAAATTGCTGTGTCTCTTGTGTACCAAAATCCGATTAATAAATAAGATACTAAACCAACCGCCTCCCAGCCAAAAAATAGTTGTACAAAATTATTCGACATAACAAGCATCAACATGGAAAAAGTGAAGAGGGAAATATAGCTGAAAAAACGATTATAGCCGGGGTCATCGTGCATGTAGCCAATTGTATAAATATGTACCATCCATGATACAAATGTCACTACTAACATCATCACTGCGGTGAGTGAGTCAATCATAAATCCAACTTCTAGCCGTACATTTCCCGCAACTAGCCAAGTGTACAAAGTTTCATTATAAATTGCGTGACCAGCAAAAATTATTTGGTAAAATACATAAGCTGATAGAAAAAAAGCCAGTCCAACTGCTCCAATGGTAACTGAATGAGCAATTCGTCGACTAACTGGCAATAGTCCAGCGATGATTGCCCCGATTAATGGAGCTAAAACAATAGTAAGAAGAGTGTCTTGCATATATTATCCTCAATTTTGCAACTTAAAGTTATGGGTAATTATATAATGATAGTTGTGGGAAGTAAAATGAACTTTAATAATAAGGTACAAAATTAAACAAATTTTATTTATATAACATATTGTTTAACCTTTCAAATGGAACAAACAAAGTGTTTGAGAAAAGACTTTTGATAAAGTTAAATCAATTGCATCGTTAAAAATTAAAAAGAAAAGCCGGTCCAAGCTATAGACATTTGTTAAGATACATTCGTGTGAAACCTGCGAGGTTTTGGAAACATCGTTGGATTTAAGTGAAATTATTTATCTGAAAAACTACATGAATAAATGTCAATAACATGATAAAATAGTAGTTACTAAATATATTTATATCATAAATACCCTTAAAATAAGAATTTTTAATAATCCAGTCCAAATAAATCTGGAGTCATAAGTTAATTATGATCGAATTCCATAGCTGACCTGTTTAAAAAATGAAACGTACTGATTTAAAAAGTATTTTAATTATCGGAGCCGGACCAATTGTGATTGGTCAAGCCTGTGAATTTGACTATTCTGGAGCTCAAGCTTGTAAGGCTTTAAAAGAAGAAGGTTATCGGGTTATTTTGGTCAATTCTAATCCAGCAACTATAATGACTGACCCAGAAATGGCTGATGCAACTTATATTGAACCAATTCAATGGCAAACAGTTGCTAAAATTATTGAACGAGAACAGCCGGATGCACTACTACCAACTATGGGTGGCCAGACCGCACTTAACTGTGCATTGGATTTAGAACGTGAAGGAATCTTAGCTAAATTCAATGTGGAAATGATTGGAGCCTCTGGAGAAGCAATTGAAAAAGCAGAAAATAGAGAAAAATTTCGTGAAGCAATGCGTAATATTGGTTTGCAAATGCCAGATTCTTATATTGCCCATAATATGGAACAAGCATTTGAAGCCCAAAGCAAAATTGGTTTTCCAATAATTGTGCGACCATCTTTTACTCTCGGTGGTAGTGGCGGTGGAATTGCTTATAATCGTAAAGAATTTACCAATATTTGTGAACGTGGTTTAGATTTATCGCCAACTAATGAATTGCTGATTGAAGAGTCTATTCTTGGCTGGAAAGAATATGAAATGGAAGTTGTGCGGGATCATAAGGATAATTGCATTATTGTTTGTTCCATCGAAAATTTTGACCCAATGGGAATTCATACTGGCGATTCTATCACAGTTGCCCCGATTCAAACTTTGACTGATAAAGAATATCAGATCATGCGGAATGCTTCGATAGAGGTATTGCGTGAAATCGGAGTTGATACAGGTGGTTCTAACGTACAGTTTGCGGTCAATCCTAAGGATGGTCAGCTAATAATTATTGAAATGAATCCGCGTGTATCTCGTTCTTCAGCTTTAGCTTCCAAGGCAACTGGTTTTCCTATTGCTAAAGTAGCGGCTAAACTAGCAGTTGGGTATACTTTAGATGAATTGGACAATGAAATAACTGGTGGTACAACTCCAGCTTCGTTTGAGCCAACGATTGATTATGTGGTAACTAAAGTTCCTCGATTTGCATTTGAAAAATTTCCCCAAACTGAACCGATCTTAACTACCCAAATGAAATCAGTGGGTGAAGTTATGGCTATTGGGCGTACTTTTCAAGAATCGTTACAGAAAGCATTACGAGGTTTAGAAACTGGAGTAGATGGTTTAGATGAACAGGTTATTACTAAAGATGAAACCATACAACTTAAACTGCAAACTCCAGGGCCAGAACGATTATGGTATATTGCCGAAGCATTTCGAGCCGGCTGGTCAATGGATGATGTTTATAAACTGACTTTTATTGATAAATGGTTTTTAGTTCAAATCATTAATTTAGTTGATGAAGAATCAAGTTTATGTATCGGTTGCTTAGAAAATATTGGTGCAGAAAGGTTATGGAATTTAAAACGCAAGGGTTTCTCTGACCGACGGTTAGCCAAATTATTAGGCGTACAAGAAATTGAGATAAGGAAATTACGCCATGAACTTAATGTGCGACCAGTTTTCAAACGAGTTGATTCCTGTGCGGCTGAATTTGCTGCCAGTACTGCTTATATGTATTCAACCTATGAAGAAGAATGTGAAGCTAATCCTACCCAATGTGAAAAAATAATAGTATTAGGTGGTGGCCCAAATAGAATTGGACAGGGGATTGAGTTTGATTATTGCTGTGTACAAGCATCTTTAGCTTTACGGAAAGATGGCTATGAAACCATTATGATTAACTGTAATCCAGAAACTGTTTCTACTGATTACGATACATCAGACCGACTGTATTTTGAACCGTTGACTTTGGAAGATGTATTAGAAATAGTTGATTTGGAACAGCCAAAAGGGGTTATAGTTCAATATGGTGGACAAACTCCACTGAAATTAGCCAGAGATTTAGAAGCTGCTGGAGTCCCAATAATTGGCACGAGTCCAGATTCTATTGATTTGGCTGAAGATCGGGAACGATTTCAACGTTTAATCATGGAGCTTGGTTTACAACAACCACCAAATCGAACTGCCCGCAATACAGAAGAAGCTTTAATTTTAGCTGGGGAAATAGGTTATCCTTTGGTAGTGCGACCATCTTATGTCCTTGGTGGTAGAGCGATGGAAATTGTGTATAATCAAGATGATCTGAGAAATTATATGCACAAAGCAGTAGCAGTGTCAAATGAATCGCCAGTTTTATTAGATCATTTTTTAGATAATGCAATAGAAGTTGACATTGATGCAATTTGTGATGGCAAGCAAGTATTAATTGGTGGTATAATGGAACATATTGAACAGGCTGGAGTTCACTCAGGTGATTCGGCTTGCTCCTTGCCACCTTACGCTTTATCTGCTATGATACAAGATCAGTTGCGAGAACAGATGGCTGAAATGGCAACTGCTTTAAACGTAATTGGCTTAGTTAATGCACAATTTGCAATTCAAAACCAAGCTATTTATGTCTTAGAAGTTAATCCCCGTGCTTCACGTACTGTACCTTTTGTGTCCAAAGCAACCGGTTTATCTTTGGCACGTATTGCGGCTCGTTGTATGGTGGGAAAAAGTTTAGAATCTCAAGGTTTTACCCAAGAGTGTATCCCCAATTACTATTCAGTTAAGGAAGCAGTGTTTCCATTTGCAAAGTTTTCTGGAGTTGACCCGTTATTAAGTCCAGAGATGAAATCAACTGGAGAGGTTATGGGAGTTGGACGTAGTTTTGGAGAAGCATTTGCTAAATCTCAAATAGCCGCTGGAAGCAATTTACCAACATCTGGACTTGCTTTCTTAAGTGTGCGAGATGTTGATAAACCGGTTACGATAAATATTGCTAGAGAGTTAAGTTTGTTAGGATTTGAATTAATAGCTACAAGAGGCACAGCTCAAGCTTTACATCAGGCTGGAATTGATTGCACTGTAGTCAATAAAGTAACAGAAGGTCGACCACATATTGTTGATCGAATCAAAAATGATGAGATAAGTTTTATTGTCAACACTACAGAAGGAAAGCAGACTATAGCTGATTCCTTTACTATTCGCCGTACTGCATTACAGCATAAAGTTAGCTATACAACAACTATTGCTGGGGCAAGGGCCACAATGTTGGCACTTAAAACATTAGATGCTACTGAAGTTAATCGTTTACAAGATTTACACCAAGAAGGTAATACATGAAAAAAACTCCCATAACAGCTCAGGGTGCTCAAAAATTACGTGATGAATTGCGTAACTTAAAAAGTGTGGAACGAGCAAAAATTATTCAAGCCATTGCAGATGCTCGTGAGCTAGGTGATTTAAAAGAAAATGCCGAATATCATGCAGCTCGTGAACAACAAAGTTTTACTGAAGGTCGTATTGCGGAGTTAGAAAGCAAGTTGGCTACAGCAGAAATTATTGATATTAAAAAAGTTAATGCCAATGGTAAAATAGTGTTTGGTGCTACGGTTAACTTGATGAATATTGATACTGAGCAGGAAATAGCTTATCAAATAGTTGGTGATGATGAGGCTGATATTAAGGCTAATCGGATTTCAATTAGTTCTCCTATTGCAAGAGCTTTAATAGGTAAAGAAGAAGGAGATGTAGCTACTGTCAAAGCTCCTGGTGGTAATAAAGAATATGAAATTTTAGAAGTTAATTATATTTGATTGTAACTACCGCTACGAGACTTAGTTCACGGAATATGGCGGTTCTATGAATGTCATAAAATCTTTGTGAAACTTCTTGTTATGTCAGCTATTAAATAAAGAAGAGACGCAAGTATTGCGTCTCTACATTGTATTTACTCAATAAAATCCATTTCAATCACATCTTCTAACGATAACCAAAGTAAACTTACACAACTACCTTAAAATTTCCCATTTTTTGATTTTTTAAAGTACCATAGTTTTTATGGCCATTCATATTTCACCCCTTCGGGGTTAACAATTGATTCATAAACTCTGAAAGGGTTGAATGTGAATAACCACCGATGAAATCGGTGGAATATATTAAGTCCTGCCATATTGCCACCATATCTGTTATTCTCTCACATCATAACTTATCCCTAACTTATCTCGCCTCATCGTTATACATAAATCTCAAGCAACAAGTGTAGGGTGGATAGAATGAAATCCACCATTTTGAAGGTTCGGTGGGTTTCCACCCTCATAATCACTGTCATTTACGTTAAGGGCAACCATAAAGGATTGCCCCTACGTTAAATGATGATTTGTAGGAGTTATTTCTTGTGGTTACCCCAATCAATCTCCTTAACTTAATGGCAGTTACACTACATAATATATTTTAATTTAAAGCACTTAAATGCTTATGTATAACGATGAGAACTTATCGCAAGAAACTCAGATTTTGACAGCAAGAGACTCGACTTATTGATAAAATTGGTTTATTAATATATTATATAAAAAATATTAATTAACTGTTAGTCGTTATCAAATTGAATTTCAACTTTTTACATAACAAACAATATATTCTCAATTCCATAACCATTGCTGATCGTATTATTTTTAGTTTAGTAATAATATTAATAATATGGTTATATGTACATTATTGGGGTGGAGAAACTTTAGATTATGCCATGATTTTGACAGCCAATCATACTTCACAAGTAGATTTACATAAACCTCAACAAATAACAGTTCAAGGTTCTATAGGTGAAAGCAAGATAGAAGTAGCAGATGGTCAAATTCGGTTTATAGAATCGCCGTGCAAACAACAATATTGTGTCCATGCTGGTTGGCTCACTAAAAGCAAAAATTTCGTTACCTGTTTACCTAATCAAATAAGCATTGAATTACCTTATGCAAGTGAATTTGATTCTATATCTTACTAATTATTAAAGGATAATTATGCGTCTTCGTTCTAAATTACTCTTACAATCTGTATTTACAATAGTATTATTAAGCGTTGTTAGTGGTGGGATTGGATTTTACTACACTCATAACGTAGTTAATATTTCCTCGCAACTTGTAGAAGGTGAAGCAATACCAGCTTTAAGAATCAAACAGTTAGAAAAAATAGCTTTGGAAGTATGGTTACGTTTAATTCTACACGGTAGTACTACAAATATGGATACTATGGAACAAGTAGAAACTGAGCTGCCACAGTTAAAACAAGAGATGAATACACAGATAGCTTATGTTGGCGATAGATATATCAATCATGTACTGTCTGATTCAGAATTAGATAATATTGTTGAAATTGAAAATTGGAAAAAGTTTCAAACTAACTGGAAAAATTTCACCGAAGTAATTAAACAGGCATTATATCTCAGCCAAGAATTTGAAAAAAAAGAAGCAATGGAACTTATATTAAACGGTGAAGTGCGAACTGCATATAACCAAATTGTTGCTTCATTAGATTTAATTATTAACACCCATCAAGAGCATATAGAAAAGCTAAGGAGTGCGGCATTAAGTATGCGACAACAATCATTTTGGACAATAATTAGCTTAACTGTTGCAGTGGCTTTGATTGCATTGATTTTCATAACTAATTTTAGCCGCAAATTTCTATTTTCTCCATTACAACATTTTCAAGATGGATTGCTGGACTTTTTTGCCTATCTGAATCGGGAAACTGATACCGCTAAACGTATCACAATAAACAGCCATGATGAACTAGGGCAGATGTCGCAATTAGTTAATAAAAATATTGAAAATATTGAACAAGGAATGGTTCAAGATAACAAATTAATTGCTGAAGTTGCTGATATAGTCAGTAAAATAAAAATGGGGAATTTGCAGGATAAAATAGCAGAAGTTGCCAATAATCCGGCCTTAAACGAGCTAAAAAACTTATTAAATGAACTATTAACAGTTATAGAAGGAGTATTGGCTGATGTGGGTAGTAGTTTAAATCAATTGGCTAATGGAAATTTAGACGCTCGTGTCACAAGTAACTATGCTGGTGAATATGCTCGTTTGCAACAATCTTGTAATGGAATCGCCAATCAAATTCAAACTATTTTTAATGAAACCAACACTGTATTAGATGATATGGCTTATGGTAATATGCAAACTCGAATTAATGGTGATTTTGCCGGTGATTTTGTTGGGATTAAAACTTCTGCGAATAAGATGGCAGAAAAACTTCAGCAATTAATTCAAGAAGTAACAGTAATCTTAAGTAAATTAGCTGATGGCAATACTGATATACAAATACAGGGCGAATTTCTTGGTGATTTTGGGGAAATAAAAACTGCTTTAGAAATCACAACCACTAAACTATCAGAAGCTACCACTCAGAATGAAAAACAAAATTGGCTTAAAACTGGTCAAAGTCAATTAAGCAAACATATGAGTGGGGAAAAAACCATAGTTAAATTGGCCGAAGATATTATTAACTTTTTAACTCCTTATTTGGAAGCTCAAGTTGGAGCATTTTATTTGGCTAAAGAGAATGATAATGATGAAATTTTTTTGAAAATGATTGCCAGTCATGCCTATATTTGGCGGAAAAATTCGCTCTTTGAATTTAAGATAGGAGAAGGAATTGTTGGTCAAGCTGCTTTAGAACATAAATTATTTGTTACTGCTGAAGCTCCTGATGATTATATTTCCATCCAGTCAGGTCTAGGGGCAACAACTCCGAAAGCAATTTTAGTCGCACCATTTTTATATGAAAACAATTTGAAAGGGGTTATTGAGATAGCTTCTTTTGGGGCATTTAATGAACTTCAACTTGATTTTCTTAAGCAAGCATTGTCTATGATAGCTGTGGCGGTTAATACAGCCGAATCACATACTAAAATGCAAACATTATTGCAGCAGAGCCAAACTCAATCTGAAGAATTACAAAACCAGCAATCAGAATTGAAAAATTCTAATGAAGAATTACAGTCTCAGTCAGAAGAATTGCAGACTCAACAAGAAGAATTACGCCAAACTAACGAAATTCTTGAAGAACGAACAAGAGGTTTGGAACAGCAAAAAATTGAAGTACAAAACAAAAATCAAGCTTTAGAAATCAATAGAATAGAGATGGAAAAAGCTCAAACTGCTATTGCTTTGAAGGCGGAAGAATTGGAATTGGCCAGCAAATATAAATCTGAGTTTCTTGCTAATATGTCGCATGAATTACGAACTCCATTGAATAGCTTACTTATTTTGGCCGAATTAATGGCGGATAATAAACCGGGTAATTTAACTGAGAAACAGATTGAATATGCTCAAACTATAAGTAGTGCTGGCAAAGATTTACTCACTCTTATCAATGATATTTTGGACTTATCTAAAGTAGAAGCTGGCAAAATAGAAATCCAATGGGAAAACATAATAATACGAGATTTATTAACCACAATTAAGCAAAAGTTTGTCCCAATTGCCGAACATAATAGCCTACAATTTAAAACTAAAGTTGCCGATGACATACCAAAAATATTATCAACCGATAGCCAACGAGTCAAACAAGTTATTAATAACCTGTTGTCCAATGCTTTGAAATTCACCGCAGAAGGTGAGGTAAGCATAACAATACAATATCCAACCGAAATTCCTATTAACATTGGCGGGAATTCTTTAGAAAAAACTATTGCTATTGTTGTGCAAGACAGTGGAATTGGTATTCCAAAAGATAAACAGCAATCCATATTTGAAGCTTTCCAACAAGCTGATGGCTCAACAAGTCGCCGTTATGGAGGTACTGGTTTAGGTTTGTCTATTTCACGGCAGTTGGCTAGATTGCTAGGTGGTGAACTAATGCTAACTAGTGAGGAAAATCAAGGTAGTACATTCACCTTATATTTGCCTGAGAAAAAACCTTCCAATAGTTCAGCTAATTCAGCACCAATTTCTACACCAGAAAAACCTCCAGTAGTAAATAAAGAACAACCAAATAAAGAATATAAATCACCTGCAATTGAGGAAAAACCTCTGCCGTCGCTTAAACCAATTCCAGATGATAGAAATGATTTAAAGGTCGATGATAAGTCAATTTTATTTATAGAAGATGACCGTAAATTTTCTAATATTTTAATGGAATTAGCTCTTGAAAATAATTTTAAATGTTTGTTAGCTGAAGACGGTATAGCTGGTGTGCAATTAGCCGAAAAATATAATCCAAGTGCCATAATTTTGGATATTGGTTTACCAGAATTAAATGGTTGGAGTGTTATGGAACGGTTAAAGGATAACCCAAATACTCGTCATATTCCAGTACATTTTATGTCTGCTGCTGATGATCAGAGTATGGATGCAAAAAAAATGGGAGCAATCGGTTATTTGCTGAAGCCGGTAACGATGGAAAAACTTGGGGAAGCATTTAAAAAAATAGAAAGCTTTCTATCAGAAACTGTGAAAAAAATGTTAATTGTAGCTGATAATGAAACACATCAACAAAAAATAATAGAATTAGTTGGTAATGATGAACTTCAAATTCAGGTAGCGGTTAGTACTGCAAATGCTTGTCAAGAGTTGCAAATAACTGTGTATGACTGTGTGATTTTAGATATGGATGTGGAACAAAATTCTGGTGGTAAATTTTTGGAAAAAATGCAACAAGCTAAGAATCATCCTTGTCAAATTCCAATTATTGTTTATGCAAACCGTGATTTAACTACTGATGAAGAAGCTTTGTTGATGCGTTGCTCTGATGAAATACCGATAAAGTCAGTTAGCTCTCCAGAACGTTTGTTAGATGAAGCAACATTGTTTTTACATCAAATAGAATCCAAATTGCCTATTGAAAAGCGTAATATGTTAAAAGTAGTACATGATAAGGAAGCTATTTTAAAGGATAAAAGGGTGTTGATTATTGATGATGATGTGCGTAATGTCTATGCGTTAGCGACTGTTTTAGAAGAATGTGATATGGAAGTTATCTGTGCTACAAATGGTAAAAATGGGTTGGATAAATTACAACAAGAAGAAGGTATTGCGATAGTTTTAATGGATATTATGATGCCAGAGATGGATGGTTATGAGGCAATGCGTAATATAAGAAAACAATCAAAATATCATAAATTGCCTATTATTGCTCTCACTGCCAAAGCCATGAAAGATGATAAAGCCAAATGTATTGAGGCTGGTGCTAACGATTATTTAACTAAGCCGGTTGATGCGGATAAGTTAATGTCATTGATGCGAGTTTGGTTATATCGGTAAAAGTTTAGATTCCACCGATTATTATCGGTGGCTATTCACATTCAACCCTTTCAGGATAGTTAAAACAACCCCAACGAGGTTCACACTTGAATAGCCATAGACACCTATGGAACAAATTAATTAAAATGCTCTCTGCGTCAACCACTCATCGTTATACATAAATTAAAATATAGTTATATGTGGTTTGGTGTATGACGCTACCGCTTATACACCCTACAATAAAATCAACTACTTAAATACTTGTGTATAACGATGAGGCGTCAACCATCAGTTATTTAGGAAAGATGTCTATTGATATTGTCTACCACAGATTATTGCAAAATTGAGGGTTTGTGAACAGGATTATGTAGGATTAAAGGATAAACAGGATTATAAACTTGTGTACTTTTGATTTAATCATGTTTTATCCGTTAAATCCTTGTAATCCTGTTCAAAATCTTTAATATCATTCATATGTTAAATTTATCATTCTAATTAATTATGTCACAAACCTAACATTTATCCAACATTTAAGATATTAAATCTTGACTCATTAAAATTAAGAATGTTATCATCTAACATCTACATTCAAAAACTACCAAAAAACACTTAATTTAAGTAGAACATGAGTTCCAAAACCGATTTTTTTAAACAACGGCGTGGAGGTATTTTATTACATCCAACCTCGTTACCGGGTACTCCCGGCAATGGCGATTTGGGCAAACACGCATACCGCTTTATAGATTTCCTTGCCGATTGCAATATCTCCATTTGGCAAATGTTGCCCCTTGGTCCACCACATGAAGACTTATCGCCCTACCAATGTCAATCAGTTCATGCCGCCAATCCCTTACTTATTAACCAAGAAATTCTTATTGAAAAACATTGGTTAAGTGAAGATTCAGCTCCTATCTCAGATCACGAATTACAGATAGAACTAGATCACCTTGCTAAAGATGGTTGGATAACTGAAAATACTGTAGAAATTGAACTAAAGCAACAGCTTGAGCATAGTCAATTTAAAAGTTTATGTACTTTACAAGCACAAGAGCCGGCTATAATTTACCGCCAAGCTCGTTTAAAAGAAGCCCATGCTGGTTTTGAAAAAAATGCCCATACTCATGATCGTGCAAACTTTGCAGAATTTATTGAAAAACATGCTGATTGGTTAGAAGATTATGCTTTATTCAGAGCCTTACAAACCGAACATTATGCAACTTTAAAAAATGAATGTTTGCAAGCTTTCACCCAAATTCATCAACATGAAGCCTTACAAGCTCGTCTAACAGAAATAAAACAGTCAAGCGGCTGGTGGGGCTGGTCAACTGAATTACGAGACCGTGAACCACAGGCCCTGGAAGCAGCTCGCAAACGTTTATCTGATGAAATAGAACAGCATAAATTTGAACAGTTTGTATTTTTTACCCAATGGCATGATTTAAAAAAATATGCTCATAGCAAAGGAGTATATTTGTTTGGAGATGTTCCAATTTTTGTAGCTGACGATAGTGTTGATGTTTGGGCTGAACGAGAAAACTTTTTATTAGATGCTCAAGGTCGCCCAACTGTTGTTACTGGAGTCCCACCTGATTATTTTTCAGAAACTGGCCAGCGTTGGGGCAATCCACACTATAACTGGGAATACATGCAAAAAACTAGTTTTAGCTGGTGGTTAGAACGTTTGCGTAGTGCCAAATTGCTGTTTGATATTGTGCGAATTGACCATTTTCGTGGTTTTGAAGCCTGTTGGGAAATACCAGCTCACTGTGATACTGCTATTGAAGGTAAGTGGGTTAAGGCTCCGGGCCATGCTTTGTTTGAAACTTTGCAACAAAGTGATATTGATTTGCCTTTAGTAGCAGAAGATTTAGGTATAATTACTCATGAGGTAAACGAATTACGTGACAGATTTGGTTTTCCTGGTATGAAAATATTACAATTTGCATTTGGTGATAATTCCGACAATCCTTATCTTCCACATAATCATATAGAAAATTGTGTAGTTTATACTGGAACCCATGATAACAACACTACTTTAGGTTGGTTTCATGAAGTACCAGAACATGTTAGGCATTCTATGTGCGAATATTTACATGCTCCACCTCACGAAATGCCTTGGCCATTAATTGAATCAGCATTTGCTTCAGTAGCACAATTAGCTATTGTACCTATGCAAGATGTTTTAATGTTAGATGGTGAGCATCGCATGAATGTGCCGGGAGTGGAAAAAGGTAATTGGCGATGGCGTTTTGAATGGTCACAATTACCACATTGGATTAATGATAAATTACGTCATTTATCTAACTTTTATGGTAGAATTTCTTAAGTAACTTTATTAACTATAGATATTCATCAAGATATATTCGTGTGAAACCTGCAAGGTTTTGGAAACCTCGTAGGTTTTAAGTGAAATTATTTATCTGAAAAACTATATCTATTTTAAATTAAAATTGGAGTAATTAATGAGACTTTTAAGTAGCTTGATATTTTTTGCATTTGTAGCATTTGTAGCTTGGCCTTATGTACATATTTATCAAATAAGTGCGGCCATAATTAATAACGACCAATCAGCATTAGAGGAATTAGTTGATTTTGAATCAGTTAATAAAACTCATAAGCAAAATATTGAATGGAAAACCAACAACATGGTGGAAAGTAGTGGTGGTCTATTGCCAGATTCCATGCGTGGTGGTGCTGAAGCAATAGCTGGTGCTTTAGGTAATTTAGCAGCAGAAACTACAGCAGTTGATGCAAAACGAATTATAGAACTATTGCGTACTATGGAAGGTTCACCTTGGGAACAATTGACATTTGCTTTTTTTGAATCTCCAAATACCTTTATAGTTAGATTAGGAAAATTAGGCCGTAACCCTATCCATATCAGAATGACCATGCAGGGCTGGTATTGGCGAGTAACAGCAGTTTATGGATAGTCTTGAACAGTTACGACAGCGTTTGGCCCAATTCGCTGCCGTACGTGATTGGGAACAATTCCACTCACCTAAAAATTTGTCAATGGCTTTAATCGCAGAAACAGCAGAGTTAGTGGAACATTTTCAATGGTTGAGTGAATTACAAAGCTCTCAATTATCTTCCGAAAAAAAACAAGCTGTTAGTCATGAATTAGCTGATGTATTGATTTATTTGATTCGTATTGCCGATAAACTTAATATTGATTTAATAACTGCTGCTGAGTCTAAAATTTTAATCAACGAAACACGTTATCCAGTCACTAAAGTTAAAGGTGATGCACGGCGTGCAAGTGAATATTAGTTAGGAATTTCAACTTATTATAAGATTTAAATTTATTTCACATAAAGAGGTTTAATATGAAAATTTGGTTATTAAGTATTTTATTGCTATTTGTAAATGGCATTACCTATGCCGAAACTGCTGATACAGAACTTCCATCAGTAAAGAAAAATTTAACAGTTGTAACTAAAGCTTTTGTACCTTTTGTTATTCCAAAAGGGAAAAATGAACAAGGAAAGGAGGAATTTAAAGGATTTAGTATTGATTTATGGGAAGTTATTGCTGATAAATTAAATGTTAACTATAAAATAATACAAGTTGACACAATCAAAAAATTACTTGATAAAGTTGAAAATGGTAAAGCTGATGTTGGACTTGCTGGAATCAGTATGACTGCTAGTAGAGAAAAGATTTTTGATTTCTCCTATCCATTTTTTGATTCTGGTTTACAAATTATGGTTTCGACTAAATTTGATAGAACAGCAACGGATGTTGTAACTGATATGCTACTATCTTTTTTAGCTCCTAAGATGTTATTAGCAATCGGAATATTATTAACTACTTTATTTATTGTAGGTAATATAATTTGGTTAGCAGAACGAAAAAATAATCCAGAAGAATTTTCGTCTAATTATTTAAAAGGGGTTATGGATGGTCTTTGGTGGGCAGCTGTTACATTGACCACTGTTGGTTATGGAGATAAAAGTCCACGTGGATGTGCCGGTCGCATTATTGGTTTATCATGGATGTTTATTGGTTTATTTTTTATTGCATCATTCACCGCAACAGTTACTTCTACGCTTACTTTGCAACAATTAAAAGGTTCTATTAATGGTCCCAATGATTTAGCTAGAAAGGCTGTTGGTACTATAAGTGGTAGTACTGCTGATAAATATCTTTCTAAAGAACCTGTTACCAAACGTACATTCATAAATATTGAGGATGCTATTAATGCCTTAGAGAACGGTCGTATTGAAGCAATTGTTTATGATTCTCCAGTATTACGCTATCATGCAGCAAATAGTGAAACTTTAAAGACTGTTGGCTCAGTATTTAAGAAAGAAAACTATGCTATAGTATTTCAAACCACTGAAAGTAAGAGTCAATCAACTAACAAGGAACGTGCTCTTAAAGAGAGAGTTAATTTAATTTTGTTAGAATTAGCAGAAGATGGTAAATATAAAGAGTTAGAAGAAGAATGGTTTGGTAAAAATCCTGATTCGTAAATATTAACTTTTTATCATCAGTTTTCAGTTATTTTTTAATGATTTTAATTGAATAATACATTTGGAAAGTAACCGAAAACTGCTGATAAAATATCCCTAACATCTACAATTCAGGCACATTATCAAAATCACAAAATATCCCTTCACCACCAACTTCTACACACCATGATTCAGGAGCCGGTTCAACAAACAAATCAAACATTAACATTATTCGGTTATCTCTCCGAGTTTTCTTTGGTAATTCAACTGGTACAGAATAATTAATTCCACCTTTATTGTTTAAAGCAATACTGGGAGTAAATGTTGTAGTTTTTATTTCCACTACCTTAAAATTAGGTTTAATAATATACGGCTTACCTTCATACAAAACATAAAAAGTTCCATTATTATTAAAAGATAATTTTTCTACTCCCGGAAATTTCAAACCTTCCGCAATAAATATTTCTGGTGAATAAACGGTTGGAGTACAAGTTTGGACAGTGCCATCTGAATATACCATTTTAGCTTGCTCAAATTCAAAATTAGCTCGCTCTCTGGGAAAATGCAATCCTGGAATCATCTGCTGGTTAAAATCACATAACGACTCTTCATTCTCAATTTCTACACACCAACTTTCCGGTGCTGGTTCAATGAAAGGATCAAAAATAGCTACATAAAAATTGAAATTAGCTCTTCTGGTATCTTGTGGTATTTGCATAAGTACATCACCATTTTTACCTATAACAATTGGTTGATTATTCAATACTTTTGAAACACCTAATGGATTATGAGGAGCCGGAATAACTTTATATTGTTGCCCTTCTGGAGTAGTTACTCGGAAAAATCCACCATTGCCAGTTGATAAACCAATAGGAGTTTTTTCAGTGTCAACTTGAATAATATTATCTGCATCTGGAATAAAACTATATTTGATTCCTTCAGATTTACCAGTTCCTTCCACCAGTAAAATTCCATCTTCTGGTTGCTGCGAAATAACAAAATCAGTTAAATCTTCATTGGCTAAAGAGTGAGTTAAACCATCTTTTATAGTGATTCCTTGTCCCCCTAATCCAATTCCAGCGTTAATATTAGGAATGCTAATTGAAGATGATAAATTTTGTACAGTTAATTTAACTCCAACTGGAGCAACTAAAGTTCCATCTTTTTCAAGCGACCAATCAGTAGGTAACAAAAACTCAACATCTTTAATTTTAATAGTATTTGCATCTAAATTGCTGATTATTTTAGAAATATCTTTACTATTTTGACGTTGAAACGAAACTGGGTTTAACATGTTTAGATGTTCTGGAGTGAATTGATTGATTACTTCATCGGAAAAAGCAGCCATGTTTTTAGAAGTTAAATCAGCCAATGCTTCCAGAGGTAAATTTTGAAACTGCTCTGGAGTAATTCCAGCCTGAGCTTCTGTACTTAATTCAGTTAGCTGTTTGGAATCTATCGCACTGAAAGTTTCCGCTGGAATTTGAATCACATCTTCGGCTGTGAGCAATTCAAATACTGCTGGTTCCAATTGCTGCAAACGTTCTTCATCTAAAGTTGCAAGTTCTTCTGGCAGTAACCCAAAGTCTTCTAAAATTGGCGGTTCATGTGGCAGAATAACTCCTTCACCAAGCGTTATATCATCTGGCAATTCAACTGTTGGACTTAATTTAACATCGGTTAAAACTGTTCTCGGTGCAACATTACCAGCACCTATTTGAGCTGGATATTTTTCATCACCAGTTATTTTCCCAGTTAAATCACAACCAATCAGATTGGCATTAGCTTCTAATTGTACGTCTTGCAATATACAATCATCTCCTTTAACATTTCCATCTAATATGCCATTACTTAAAGTAGCACCAGCAACAAGATACACATTTTGAATAATTCCACCAACTTCACTGTTATTGAAATTATCACCAGCTAACATACCTCCATCCAAAGAATTACCTACAAAATTAATATTTTCAACAACTCCTTCATTAACTATGTTACCGCTTAATTTACCACCACTCACAGTTGCAGTTTCAAGAAAGGTAGAATTTGCTATTATGCCATTGTTTTCAACATGGGCAGCAAAAGTTGAGTGACTTATATTGCCATTATTTGTGATAGTTACATTTTCGGTAAATATTTGACCCTGACCGATATAAGCGGTATTTATGGTTGAAGGTAAATCTTGAACTGGCTGAGGAGTTAAAGTTGTTAATATATCAGCATCCGTTATAGTTAAGATTGCCTTTTCAATACCCAATAAGCTATCTTCCAATACGGGATTTAAGTTAGCTAAATTGAGTTCTATACTGCTTCCAATAGTTGCGGTTTGGGTAATAGGTATAGTGAAAGTTTTATCACCTCTTTCATTATCAGTCCAGACAAGGCTTCCACTTACGGTTTGGAAATCTTGGCCAACAATTGCAGTGTCCCCTACAATGCTATAATCAACTACAAATCCTCCAATTAAACCATTGCGATTAACAGTTATTATGGCTTGTCCGGCTTTGCGAGAAATGGTAAAATTTTTGGATATAAAGCTAATAACATTGCCAACATCATTGTTGTAAGCAACTCCACCCGGATCAACAATTTTGCCATCCACTCCGGTATCGTCTCCTAATTCACCATCTCTCAAGGTGAAATTAGCGGTAACTACAGATTGACCATATATTTTGGTTTCGGCAAAAGTGACATTGGGCAATGTGTACCATGCTTTGGTACTCAAATCGCCCGGAGTTGTTGGGCCATATTTTTGATAAACTAAGTTGTTTTTTAATTGATTTATAGCGTGAAAATATATAGTTACATTGGCTTCCGTACATTGCAATTCATAGTAAAATATACCCTGTGGAAAGCTGTATTCTGTATTTTCAATATTTGCATGGGAAGAAGCCATTTGGATAGGGCAATTATCAGTAGCCAAGGTTAAATATTCTCCAGTTACGACATCTGGAATAGTGATAACATAAGGTTGTTCATTATCTTGAATACCATCTCCATTGCCATCTATAGCTAGTTGAGATGAGAAAGCATTTTCAACATATATAATAGTTAATAGTAAAGCTAAAATGATTTTCATATTTAAGTACCTACAAAATTTTTAGAAGTTTTAAGTGAATAAATATAATCCATATATTATATTGTTATTCACAAAATGAATTATTACAACAATTTTTTAATTATCTTAACAACAATAAGCAATTATCCCCCCTGTTCAAGAATCTCAGTATTATCTCGTTTATCTCGTTCCCACGTGCCATGTGGTAACGCTATAACACCGCGCTGGCGGTGTGTATCAAGTAAATTTCGATATATCAGTTAAGCTCATAGCTATACTCACCGCTGGTGCGGTGCTTCTGCATTCCCACATAGCATGTGGGAACGAGATAAAGCTCTCTGCGTTGGAGCAGTTATTTTAATTACAATAGGCCATCCCTCCCGGATCAACAATCCGACCATCCACACCAGTATTATCTCCCAATTCACCATCTATGAGAGTAAATTTAGCAGTAGCCACTGGTTTATCATTGACGGTTTGTATAGCAAAAATAACATTAGGCAAAGTGTACCAACTAAGAGTACTTAGATCACCCGGAATTAATGGCCCAAATTTCTTATAAACTGGTTTTTTTCTGAATATGGACATACCATGAAAGTAGATGGTTAAATTGACTTTTGGACATTGTATTTCATAGTAAACTATACCCTGTGGAAAGCTATAGTTTTCATTCTCAAATGCCTGATCTTCTTCGGTATGAGCAGAAGCAATTTTAATAGGACAACCAATATGACTGGCTATAGTTATATATTTTCCAGTTATTGCATCTGGGATGGTGATAACGTAACGTTGTTTATTATCTTGAATTCCATCGCCGTTACCATCTACTGCTAGTTCATTGGAATCTGTTGGAATAGGCTTATTGTTTGTAGTATCAGTTGGAGTGGTATCTTCTTCTGGAATTATTTCAACCGGTTGAATGGTGGATTCAAAAGTAGCAATACAAGTTTTATCTTTATTAATTTTTACAGAGCCATCTTGATTACAATCACCAGTCCAACCAGTAAAAGTCCAGTTATTATTTGGAGTTACAATTAAAGAAAGCCCAGTTTGATCTATATAATCATATTCGCAAACATTGCCACAGTTAATGCCAAATTCTGTGGTTATATCTCCATTACCAACTTTTTGTATTGTGAGTTTATGATATACAGTTATTTCAACTGGACATGCTTGGGTAGTTGTGCTTGTAGTTGTTGCTGGTGAATCACCAACAGTATTAGTCGCTTGCACAGAATAATTGTAAGTGGTATCACAGATTAAACCAGTATCATTATAATTTGTAACGTTAGCGGATGTAGTATTGATTAAACTACCATCACGTTTTATTTTAAAGCCAGTTTCATTATCACTGTTATCTGTCCAACTAAGGTTGATTTGAGTATCAGAAACGGCTGTTGCATTCAAGCTAGAAGGAGCTAAAAGTATTACTACTGTTCCTTCATAGGCTCCAATATCACAAGTACTTCCCTGTGGGCGAGCAATACCTCGTTGGTCGGTAGTTTCACAGGTTGCATTATCACCGGTATCAATAGCAGGACTACCGGTTTGCAATGCCATCGTTTGTGTTAAACCACCATTGTCTGCTAGTGCATTCAATAAAGGGTTACCACTGAGTGCTGGGCTACACGTACCATCTTCAATGAGGTTGTTGATATTGGTAGCAATGGTGCCTGTGTTTTCACAATCAGGTCCGATGGTGCTGTCAGCGACGATAGTGTTTTTCAGGTGCAAAGTTCCAGCATTTTCAATGCCTTTTGCGTTACCTGAGAGGGTGCTGTTATTGGCTGTGATTGTACCGCTACTCCCTGTTATTAGCATGTAGCCCCCCGTATTACCTGAAAAAGTGCTGTTATTAAGTATCACATTTCCGCTGTTGGTATGAACGATACTTCCTGATGCTGCTGAATTATTTAGAAACGTGCTATTATTGATAGTCGTGTTTGAAGCCGTACTGCCATAAAATGCAGCCCCACCGAATGCGTGATTACCGGAAAAAATACTATCATTGATCGTTGTTGTGCCGGAAGTACGAATTGCACCACCCCATCCATTGTTATAGTGATCGGACAGCACACAGCGGTTTATAGTCAAGGCTCCCCCTGAAAGTTCAATACCATCTGCATAGCTAGTATTATCATCTTTGCCTTTGGTAATTGTCAGATCGTTTAATGTCACAGTACTGCTTGTAATTTTAAAAACCCGCACATCCCCAGTACCATCACCATCCGTATCCCCGCTGACGGTAATATTTTGCGTTCCGCCGTCGATAGTGAGGTCTTTGTCGATGAGCAGTCGATTATTAAGGCGAATGATCCCGCCCGCAATGCTGTTGTCAAAAGTAATCGTATCGCCGGCATTGGCATAGGTAATAGCTTCTAACAAGGTATTATTGCCCGCTGTGACAATAGCATCATCAATATCATCCAAATTATCCACGACCAAATTGGCGATGACTGTTGGCTCATATTCAAACGCACCGATGTCACAATCCGCTATACCGCTTTGTTTACCATCTTTGCGACTAATACCTCGTTGGTCGGCAGTTTCACAAGTCGCATTATCACCGGCATCAATAGCAGGACTACCGGTTTGCAATGCCATTGTATCAGTGAGACCGCCATTATTTTGCAAGGTGCCAAGTAGTGGGTCGGCAGTGTTACCATTGCAACTGCCATCTTGAACCAGATTGTCGGCAGTCGTTGGGGCGTTGCACATAGTACCGCTTGTTATACCTCTGACAATAGTGTTGTATACCATATTAGCTTTGAGTACAAACTGTCCGCCGGTATTACCGGAAAATGTACTATTATAGATATTGGTGGGGAATTCGCCCTTCACCGTGTTGTAGCATACTCCACATGTCGTGCTGTTCCCTAAAAAAGTACTGTTCCTGATATTCGTCGTGCCTGAGTAGTTATAAACAGCTCCGCCTTCATTGCCTGCGGTATTATTGGTAAAGGTACTACTATCAATATTTACAGTCGCATTGGTAGCACCTAATGCAGTATACAGTGCTCCACCTTTGCCAGTTGTTGCTTGATTATCGCTAAAAGTGCTGTTGCTGATGGTCACGGTCAGTGCGGGTGTACCGTCGCCGCTACCGATTATCATCGCACCACCGTCTCCAGAGACTACGGCATTAACGAGTGTGAGATTGATAATCGTGAAGTCAGTTAGCACGTTCGAGGAAGCATCCACGTAGAATATGCGAGTACTGTTTCCACCGCTCACTATAATATTTTGTCTGGTACCATCAATAGTTAAATTTTTATCAATAGTTAGTTGACTACTCAAAATAATAGTTTGCCCTGCAATACTGGAGTCAAAAGTAATGGTGTCGCCTATACTCGCATAAGTAATGGCTTCACGTAAGGTATTTTGTCCTGAAGTAAAATCACCATCATCTATATCACCAATATTATCAACTACATTATTAAGAGGAATACAACCACCATCAGTAATCGTCCAACTATCTGTAGTATCCATATTTGTACGGGCAGTATCCGCCGCAGAACTACAGGTATATTGACTATTACCACCATGAAAATTAACGTTTGGCCAAAGGACTAAACTGTCCCAACCAACAAGCAGGACATTGTAGTTTGCAGTTGATAGCGTTGCATTCAGGAACATCTCCGTCATATCATCAACTTTGCTCACATCCCAACTACTTAAATCTTGATTAAAAGAAGAGACATCTTTAAACATACGAAACATAGTTGTAACATTACTAACATCCCAACTACTTATATCTTGGTTAAATGCACTTGCATTATAAAACATACTCTGCATAGTGGTAACATTGCTGACATCCCAACTATTTAAAGGCTGGTTAAATACACTTGTACTAGCGAACATATCCAGCATAATTGTAACATTACTAACATTCCAACTGCTTATATCTTGGTTAAATGCACTTGCCCCCCTAAACATCCCATTCATAGTTGTAACACTACTGACATCCCAATTACTTATATCTTGGTTAAATGCACTTGTATTATAAAACATATCGGACATATTTGTAACATTGCTGACATCCCAACTGTTTAAAGGCTGATTAAATGAACTAGCGTTTTTAAACATACCCCGCATAAGTGTAACACTGCTGACATCCCATGTATTTAAAGGCTGGTTAAATGCGCCTGTGGAATTGAACATCCAGCCCATAAGTGTAACATTGCTGACATCCCAACTGCTTATATCCTGATTGAATACAGTTGCATTATTGAACATATCCCGTATCTTTGTGACATTGCTGACATCCCAACTGTTCAAAGGCTGGTTAAATGAATTTGCACCATGAAACATTCCTCCCATATTGGTAACATTGCTGACATCCCAACTGTTTAAAGGCTGGTTAAATGCACTTGCACCTTTAAACATACTATTCATATTGGTCACACTGCTAACATCCCAATTATTTAAAGGCTGGTTAAATGCACTTGCACCAAAAAACATCCAATCCATATTAGTAACATTACTCACATCCCAAGTACTTAGGTCTTGGTTAAACGTGGTTGCGTAACGAAACATAAGTTGCAGACTTGTAACGCTACCAAGGTCAGGCGAATCTATAGCACTTACTTGTAAATTACTGGCTCCAAAGAAAGCTCTATTCATACTTTCCCAAGCAATATTCCCCCATTGCTCTACATCTAGGATTTTATCTTTATCTCCTACATTATTAAAATAAATACGTGGAAAAGAACCCTGAATTCTTATCGTATAGGTACCAGTGCTACCAAAGTCATGTGTCACATCACCTGTGAGGCCAAGTTCATCAAAAGTACCATCATTATCCCAGTCCACATTATAATTGTAGCCAGCACCGGTTGTTGGAATGGTGATTGACGTAGGATTTGAAGTGCCGGGATTGTCTGTCTTCCATGTAGTGGTGAAGCTGGTGCCGTCCAATGTCGTACAATTCCCATCAGTTATTGTCCAGCTATCTGTAGTATCCATATTTGTACGGGCAGCCTCTGCCGCAGAACCACAGGTATATTGACTATTTCCGCCATGAAAGTTAACGTTTGGTTTAAGGACTAAACTGTCCCAACCAACAAGCAGAGCATTGTAATTTGCAGTTGAAAGCGTTGCACTATCAAGCATATTATTCATATCTGTAACATTACTAACATCCCAACTACTTAAGTCTTGATTAAAAGCAGATGCGTTTCCAAACATATAAGACATATCTGTAACACTACTCACATTCCAACTACCAATATCTTGGTCAAATGCAACAGCATAACGAAACATCCTAATCATATCAGTAACATTGCTGACATTCCAACTACTAATATCTTGGTTAAAAGCACCGGCATATTGAAACATCCTAATCATATTAGTAACATTGCTGACATCCCAACTGCTTATATCTTGGTTAAAAATAGTTGCACTTCTAAACATCTGATACATGCTCGTAACATTAGTAACATTCCAAGCACTTAAGTCTTGGTTAAAAGTGGATGCACCATAAAACATACTGTCCATATTAGTAACACTACTGACATCCCAACTACTTATATCTGAGTTAAAAAAAGATGCATTACCAAACATACGATTCATTCTAGTAACACTACTGACATCCCAGCTATTTAGGTCTTGGTTAAAAGCAGTTGCTGCTGCAAACATATAACCCATCTGAGTAACACTACTCACATTCCAAGTACTTATATCTTGGTTAAAAGAAGCAGCATTAAAAAACATCTGACTCATATTTGTAACATTACTCACATCCCAACTACTTATATCTGAGTTAAAAAAAGATGCATTACTAAACATACGATTCATACTAGTAACACTACTCACATTCCAACTACTTATATCTTGATTAAAAGAAGATGCACCATTAAACATTCCTATCATATTGGTCACACTGCTAACATCCCAACTGTTTATATTTTGGTTAAATGTAATTGCATCTCTGAACACATTCTGCATACTGATAACACTGCCAAGGTCAGGCGAATCTGTGGCACTTACTTGCAAATTACTGGCTCCGTAAAAGGCACCCTCCATATTTTCCCAAGCAATATTCCCCCATTGCATGACATCTAGGATTTTGTCTTTATCTCCTGTATTATTAAAATAAATACGAGGGAAAGAACCCTGAATCCTTATCGTATAGGTACCAGCGACACTGAAGTCATGCGTCACGCTACCGGTGAGGCCAGATTCATCAAAAGTACCATCATTATCCCAGTCCACATTATAACTATAGCCTCCACCGGTTGTTGGAATAATGATTGAAGTAGGATTTGAGATACCGGGATTGTCTGTCTTCCAAGTAGTCACAAAATCATCTATTGGTGCTGCCATCGCATTCTGTGCAAAAGCCAATAAAACAAATACTGCTAATAATTTAAAAAGAAATTTCATTTTTAATGCTCCGTTAGAATTAAAA
>JAUCGL010000005.1 GCA_030378105.1 Candidatus Halobeggiatoa sp. HSG11
ATTTTATGTCTAGTATTAAACACCTTGATTCTCAAATACACAGAAAAATTCCTCTATGATTTATTTTAAATAATTGAATTTATTATAGATAATGTTTTTTAGGGTTTGTCAATGCGTAAGTCCTATTATAGTACTAATATGATAGAAATTTTTTTAATTGCAAATGATGAATACAAAATTAAGTTAAAAATATTTAATAATAGAGGTTTTCTTTATGCTGATGGAAAAAATGCAGGTAGCGATCAAAGTGACGCATGGACAGATGGTATAAACCAAATTAAATTAAAAACGGTTAATAATATCGCTAAACTTTATGTCAATGATGTTTTTTCCACAAAAATTACCTTAAAACCGGATTTAACTTATACTCAAATGTTAGTTAATATAGGAAGTAGCAATGAGCAACTTTATGAATTAACAACAAGTGGGACTTCAAACAATACTCCCTCAACAGGTGAATCACAAACCTGTAATACAATACCAGCAGAAACTACCACAACAATTTCAGATGACTGTACAGCAAACTACCTAAACGGTCAATTACATGTACCATGTGTTGCTGTTTCTGATCCATTCGGTGGCAAAACTATTTACGATATAAAAATGCAACAACAATCAAGTGGATTTACCTTTGACTTAGATATGAATAGTGTTAAACCACGTTAAGAATGTAGGGTACGTCCAACGCACCTTGAATTAACAAAATGGATTAATAATACAAGTATTTTGTACAGTTAAATTATGTTGCATATCCTCAGAATAAAGAATCGTACATTCATTTTCAATTGCTGAAGAAACTATCAAGCTATCCCAAAATGAAAAATTATGACTTATACGTAAATTTGCTGCAAATTTTATTGTTTTTTCATCTAATATTGCAACTGTATACTCATCGTAAAAGTAATCAATATAAGCAGAAATATTTGTATTTGAAACCTTATTTTTTCTAAGCAACACATTACAAACTTCATTTATAACTTGAGTTGTCAGTATAATTGATTCTGTTTTTTCTATTAGAGTATTTGCAATATTAATCCTTTTATCTTCACCCTTCATAAACGCATATATCCAAATATTAGAATCAAGCATCACTCTATCGGACATAAATATCATCTCTACATAATGGTGTAAAACTATCCACTTTTAATGAATTAAGTTTATCTATTCTTAATTTTTTTTCGCTTTTAGGGATATGATGTTTTTGTTTAATAAATAAGTAAAAATCATAAACTTCTTGCTGTAAATTTTTAGGTAAATCTTGTAAATCAAGCTGCATAATAGTTTCCTTTAAGATATATGATTCGAATAATATTTAATCTCTGGCAAACATAGCTTTTGGATGTTTTTCATAACAATATCATCTACTAAGCCATATTGATTCAAGTCTTTGACAGTACTTATAATGGATTTAGCAATAGACTTTCTCATTATTTTACCTCAATAAAATCACTATTTTTAATTGCAATACCCACTTCATTTAGAGAAAAGGAAAAAGTCGGGTCACGTTACCAATAACCCGACCAACATCCCTAACTCACCTCAACATTCCCATGCCAAGTTCCAGCAATTTGGCCAGCATAAATCAACGCACAGCCATCAGGAACCCGTTCATCAAGTACCAACGGCAAACTAGCACCATTAACCTGTACCTGTTCGGAACCATTAAACTGCTTCGCAACTGTTGGATTAACATGTATACCAGCCACATCAGCATCAAGAGTATCTTGTAAAGCTTCAGCTCGACGCACCAAAGCATCGCCAGAATAAATTGGCATCTCTGTGATTCGCTGCAAACCATCACTTGCCATATTTTCCAAACAAGTAGGAACCTGCCAACCAGCCGTATTACTTGGTTTTTTATCACCAACTAAAGCCTGCACTTCATCCCGAACTTGTTCCGAAGAAACATAATCAAATTCAGCTATATCAAACAGATTACCCAAGACTCGCAAGACTTTCCAAGCTGGTCGAGTGCTTCCAGTTGGATTCACCACACCACCAAAACTTTGCCACAAACCTTCCGCATTAACGTAAGTACCACTTGTTTCAGTAAACAAAGAAATTGGCAAAATAACATCAGCATAGTTTTCGATTGCTTCAGTTTTATAAGCTGTCAATGACACCACAAAATCAGCCGCTTCTAAACAAGATGCTGAACCAGTGCAACTATCCAATTCAGGTTCTAAACCAAGCAAAACATAAGCTTTCAAGTTCTGAGACAACATAGCATAAGCATCCAAACCAGCTTCAACAACAGCTTCTCCACCAGCTTTCCGATGTGGAACTGCTCCAGCTAACCATGCACCAGTAGTATTATTAGCTTCTGGCAAATAACCCAACCTAGCCCCACTTAACTTAGCAATAGTTGCTGCCAAAGCTCGTACCGTAGCAAATTGTGGATGAGAAGTAGCTAAATTACCTAATAATACAGTCCGTTTTTCACCAGTTTGTAAAGCTTCAGCAATCGCTTGTTGTTCTTCAGTAACCTCACTATCAGCCAACAATTTTTGCATACCAGTTGGAATTAAACCATTGCCTAACAAAGCTTTAGCAATCCCAGTTAAATTGCTCACCCAATTATTTGGAGCTACTACCATCTTGGCAGCAACTGGGAAATTAAACTCATAATCAATTGGATTAAAAACAGCTACTTTAGCTCCTGCTTTCCGCAAGCGATGATTAAGAATTGGTTGCTCTTTCCGCAAGTGAGAACCAATTAATAATGCTGCCTCACAGTTTTCTAAATCAGTTATTGCTTGACCTAAATATGGAAATAATGGAGCTTGGTCTTGATCACTGAAATCTACTTGCCGTAACCGATGGTCAATATTATTGCTACCAATACCACGCATCAATTTTTGCAGAAGAAATAATTCCTCAACAGTAGCAGTTGGTGAAGCCAATGCTCCAACAGATTTACTGTCAATTTGTTTAAGATTATCAACCGCATAAGCTAATGCAGTATCCCAATGAACTTTTTTCCAAGTTCCATCTTTCTTAATCATCGGGCTGGTTATACGGTCATTAGCAGTTAAACCTTCATAGCTAAATCGATCTCGATCCGAAATCCAAACTTCATTAATTGCTTCATTTTCTCTCGGAACGACTCGCAAAACTTTATTCCGCCGAGTATGTACCGCAATGTTAGAACCAACTGAATCATGTGGGGCGATAGTATTATGTTGCTGCATTTCCCAAGCTCTTGCTGAGAAACGGAACGGTTTGGAAGTCAAAGCACCAACTGGACATATATCGATCATATTACCAGACAGCTCTGAAGTAATATTTTTCTCCACATAAGTTCCAATTTTCATATGTTCGCCCCGTCCAGGGTCTCCCATTTCTGGAACTCCAGTGATTTCCTTACTAAATCGTACACAACGGGTACAATGAATACAACGAGTCATTTCTGTTGCAATCAATGGCCCTAAATTTTTACTTATAACAACCCGTTTGGCTTCTTGATAGTTGGAAGTATCATTACCATAACCAACTGCAATATCCTGTAGTTCACACTCACCACCTTGATCGCAAATTGGGCAATCTAACGGATGATTAATCAACAGGAATTCCATCACCGCTTTTTGAGCAGCAAGTGCTTTAGTTGAGCGGGTAAAGACCTTCATGCCATCCATAATAGGAGTAGCACAAGCGGGCATTGGTTTAGGGGCTCTTTCTACTTCAACCAAGCACATCCGACAACTGGCGGCTATTGAAAGTTTTTTGTGATAACAAAAGCGAGGAACATCAATTCCATTGGCTTCTGTAACTTCAATTAGCTTTTGACCGGCTTGAGCTTGATAGGATTTGCCATCTATTTCAATCGTTACCATTATTTTTTATATGGTGAATACCATTTCTCGAAGTGAAAAGAATGACAGTTCTTAAACTGCCGAACTCGTTTAATCTGGATGACACGTAGTCCTTATCCAAAATTCTGTATTAAAATCGTTTGATTATAAAGCAACGGTAGGAAATAAGCAAAGTTTTGTGAAAAGCTATAACTATTAAATCAAAAATAATCTAAAGAAATCATTTACCAAGACAAAAAGTTGAGAAAATTTGACCTAATAGATCATCGCTAGTAAATTCGCCGGTTATCTCATTTAATGCTTGTTGAGCTTGGCGTAATTCTTCAGCCAACAATTCAAAAGCCATCGAATGTTTTAATGCTAACATCAATGCTGATTTGGCTCGTTGTAAAGCATCTAAATGACGACTACGAGCCATAAAATTACCTTCTGCACCTTGAAAACCAACTTTTTTCTTTAACTGTTCTTTTAAAATATCAATGCCTTCCCCAGTTTTGGCAGATAAATATAAAATTCCATCTTGCATACCAGCCGGATGCTGGCTTAGGTCAATTTTATTATGGATTATAAAAGGGGATTTAGTTTGTAAAGTTTGACTGTAATCATTTCCAGAATTATCATCTAATAATAATATAACTAAATCTGCCGCCTCAATAGCTAATTTAGTACGACGAATTCCTTCTTGTTCAATTATATCTTCCGTTTCTCGCAAACCAGCCGTATCAGTTATATGTAATGGCATTCCATCTATTTGAATTTGCTCTCGAATAACGTCACGAGTTGTTCCCGGCAATGGAGTAACAATTGCGGTATCTCGTCCAGCTAAACAATTTAAAAGACTAGATTTTCCAACATTAGGTTCACCAACTAATACGATTTGCATACCTTCTTTGAGTAAATAACCTTGTTGAGCTTTAGTTAAAGTTATGTCAAGGTTTTTAATAAGTTCTTTAATCTTAACAATTATTTGCCCATCTTCCAACAGGTCAATTTCTTCATCACTAAAATCAATTCCAGCTTCTACATAACTTCGTAACCAAATGAGTTTTTCAACCAAACTATTAATTTGAAAAGAAAACTCACCTTGCAAAGAACGTAAAGCACAACGTACAGCTTGTTTAGAAGAACTATCAATTAAGTCAGCAATAGCCTCAGCTTGAACTAAGTCCATCTTATCATTCAAAAAAGCTCGTTCTGAGAATTCACCTGGATGTGCTAACCTTGCTCCTAAATTTATCACTGTGTTAAGCAATAAATCCATAACAATTGGGCCGCCATGTCCTTGTAATTCCAAAACATCTTCACCAGTAAAAGAATTAGGAGCCGGAAAATAAAGAGCAATTCCTTGGTCAATCAATTTGCCTTCCACATCATAAAATGAACCGTAAACCGCATAACGTGGTTTTGGCAATTTTTTTAACAATATCTTGGCAATTTCAACAACCCAAGAGCCTGAAATCCTCACGACTCCAATTCCACCACGCCCAACCGGAGTGGCTAAAGCTGCAATAGTATCGTGCATTATTTATAGCAATTCTTAATTATGAATGCTTAATTTTTAATTAAATTCAAAAAAAATATCAATTATTTATTATATATAATTTATTCAATCAGAAAATGCGGCACCCTTCATATTCACGCAAAAATAGTGAACAGTTGTTTCGGGAAATCCGTTTCACTTCATTCCCGAAACAACCGTCAACTGTTTTTGAAGGGTATCGAAAATGCTATAAATTATTATTTAAAAATAAGTTTTGCTTCATTAACTGATAATTTAGTTTGTATGTTACCTTTGAGCTGTTCTACTTTTATTCCTAAATAAGCAAATAATTCTTCAGAATATTTCAAAATACCTTGTTGATTCCGATTAATAATTGTTGGCAAATCAGTATGAATTTTACTACCCGCATAAAGTTCATCAAGGTCTTTATCTGTGTATGAAGAATCTTTAAACATGGTTCGTTTTAAAATAGCATAAAATTCTTGTTTATTTTCATTATGCCATTTAATAGCTTGTAACCAGCCTCGTAAAAATTTCTTCACATCTTCAGGGTTATTTTGCAAAACTGTATTTTGAACACTTATTCCTTCCGGAATAATTCCGGCAAAATCAGCCGAGGTATAAAGAAGTTTCCCAACTCCAGTTTTAATAACTTTTGAGGCTTCCGGATCGTAACTGATAATGGCAGAAATTCGACCTTTATTAAAAGCACTATTTAAATCTTTGGTATTGGCTATTTTTAATAATTTAACATCATCAACATTGAGGCCATCAGTAGCAAGGACTTTGCTGGCAAAAAAACTAATTGGGGCAGAGTTAGTGTATAAACCAATTTTTTTACCTTTTAACTGCGATAGTGAAGTTATGTCTTTATGGACAATAAAAAAATCACCACCATGTGACCAATTTGATTCATAAATTATCGTATGATTAGGTTTTTTATTAAGCATTTCAATTGCATTTCCCAACATAGATAACATAAAATCAGTTTTTCCATTCTCAAACGCCTTCAGATTTTCAGTTTCATAATCTGCAAATTGTTTGATTTGTACTTCAATACCTTCTGCTTTCCAAAAACCTTGTTCAGCAGCAACATAAGCTATACCCCAAGGCAGCCATTCAACGATACCTAGTTTATAAGTTTTAGCAAAAACTGAACTAGACATTACTAATAATAAAGTTATGAGTAGTAATTGTTTTTTCATCATAATTAAAATACCAGTGGTTAAAAAATATTGAAATTGTTCAACATTAACTATCAAGTTTCGTATGAGATAATATAACATAATAGTTAATGAATCAAGAAGGAACTTATGAAGAAATTGAAAGAAAGCCTGTTGACTTAAAGGGTAGTCCCTACAAACCAATACGGTATGTTATCATAGTATTTTATACAGATATAACCATTTAATAAAGTTATGATAATATATGTGCGAAAAAATTAATACAAAAGTACAACTATATATGTCCAGATAAAAAATGTCCCTGCTACCAAGACCTAACGAAAGATGGTGTTTATACAACAAAAATCAGATTCTATCCTCCGACAGATGTTGAAATGTCATGGTGGTAATCATCGTTTTTCAGAAACTAGGTATTCAGATTTATTTGGAAAGCAAGGTAGTTTCTATGAATATGAAATGGTTGTAAAAATATGTTCCTGTAAACTATCTTCTGGACAGATTACGTAATATTATAGGACGTGATGTTACCAACATTATACCCCTGCTATGAAAATTGGTTTAACTCATAAATTACTTAATTGGAGATTTTTGCTGACTATTCATATACCTATAAGGTATTCATTTAACAGAAACTGCATTGGTTTGTAGGGACTATTGTTAAGCGAGTTGAAATATCCTTAACATAAATCACCATGCCAAATTTGACATATAGATAATATTGCTGTTGCTGCTGTTTCGGTGCGTAATATGCGTTTGCCTAAACTTATATCTAAATAACCAGCTTCTATTGCCAATTGCATTTCTATCTCAGTTAAACCGCCTTCAGCCCCAACTAAAACTGTTATTGAATCTTGAATATCGTGCATGGACAAAGATACGCATAAACTACGTTCACCATTAGGAGCTAAAACCAGTTTATTGCCAGTTTGTTTTTTAGCTAACCAAGTAGATAATGAAACTACATCGTGTAAAATCGGTAGTTTATTACGACCAGATTGTTCACAAGCACTGACAATTATTTTAAACCAATGATGTTTGCGTTTATCAATTTTATGTAATGGTGGACTACGTTCAGTTATAACCGGTACAATTTGCTGCACTCCTAACTCAGCTGCTTTTTGGATGGTATAATCCATGTGTTCTGGTCGAGAAATAGCTGATACCAATGTTAATTTAAGAGGAGATTCACAACTAATATTATTATATTCATTAATTTGTAATGTGGCAGTTTTTTTAGTTACTCCAATCAAATAGGCAATATACTCACCACCTTTACCATTAAATAAAGTTACTGAGGAATCTATACGTGTGCGTAATACATTCAACAGATAATGAGAAGTTTCTTTTGGTAAAATTATTTTTTGGCCAACAGATAATGAGGATTCAACAAATAAACGAGAACGACGCATGATTGGTTAATAGGATAGTCAGATAGCAATTATTGTTTAGTGTCTATTGCCATGTTAATGAACGAAGCTAATTATAACACAGTGGGGGGCTAGAATATAATATAGCTTTTCAGATAAATATTTTGACCAAAAGACCTGCTAGGTTTGCGAAACATGGCAGGTCTGAAAACTTTTATTTTTCTGAAAATCTATAGTAATTACTCCAGCAGTTTCCGTTAAAAAATATCAAGAAACAATTCATTTTTCACAATTGATGCTGGAATAATCAAAGAAGGGTCTAATCGTTATACACAAGTGCTTAAGTAGTTGAAATGAAAATATATTATATAAAGTGGGTAGAACGAAGTGAAACCCACCGCTATCTTGAAATTTGTTAGTAATTAAGCTTTCAATACCACAAAAACTTTAAGGTGCAAGGTCAACTTGCACCATTTAATCACAATTTTTTCGCTTGACTTAACAGATTTTCAACTTCAATTTCTGCTTCAATTGCAAAAATTTCTTTCTGCATACTTTCAAAAGTATTTTCCATATCACCACCAAGATTATCTAAATCACCTTCAAAAGTATTATAATCCTGAATAGTACGAATAGCTTCCATCATATCCCGTTTAGCTTGTAAAGCATCTATTTTAGCTTTAACTAAATCACGATTGTTAGTCAAAGTTGTATACGCATCGGCTAGTTTAGTTTCCGCACTGGCAATTTGTTGGAGTAAACTTTCCATTTGTTGAATAGTAGCTTTCGACAAACTAATTCTTTGCTGATTTTCTGATGGATTAGTTTCCAAATTAGCAAGAGAACTTTTTTTCTCCTGTAATTTTTGATCAAAAGTCTTACGAGACACTTTAACTCTTATAAGATCAGATTTAACTTGTTTGATCTTATTGTCATATTTTTGGAGAGCTATATCACCTTTTCCAACTAAAGTTTGAATTTGATTATTAACTCGTTTTTTAACTACATCAATTGTTGCAACTCCATCTTCATCACATCCAAATAAAGCCAAAACAATAAGTAATGGTAAGAATTTATTCATAAAGTTCCTCTTCTATTAATGATTTAGTGGTTTCGGCATTATCCAAAACCTTGTTAGCTTCTTTTAACAAAACCTCTGAAATTATACTAAATTTTTTCCGTCCTTGAATTTCATCAATTTTATATGCTACATAAGCCCCCTCCACTTTATTAGAAATATTAGTAGATGTTGAATGTAAATTTTTGCGTAAGTTTTGCCATTGTTTAAGAGATTTATCAATCATATCTCGCTGACCGGGAAACATACCTTTTAATTCATATAGTTGTTGAATTTTTTTATCGGCTAAGGTAATTTCAGCCTTCATTTTTAGCATGGTTTGATACAACGTTGGGTTTATGTCCAACAAAAAAGCATCTACTTTGCTTTGAGCATCATCCAATCCATCAGCAGTATCATTGCAACCAAACGGAAGCAAAACAATTAGCAGTAAGAAGCAAATAGATTTATTCATATTTCAATTATACTCAACAATTTTTAATCGTTCAAGTAATCATCTTATTTAAACTTAAAGGTTGCTCACTACCAATCAGATAAAAACATTCATATTTTCTAACATAATTAGGATTTACGCATTGATAAATCCAAAAAGTATTATTACAAACAAATTCAGTTATTTAAAATAAATCATAGAAGAATTTTTCTGTAAATTTACGAATCAAGATATTTAATGTTACACATAAAATTTCAAATGTTTGAATTGGTTGGAGTCGCAAGGTCTACTTGCTTATTAACAAGATAAACCTTGTGTCTATGTCAAACTCTTATAACAACGATAAAATTTTTTCTTTAACCTCTCGTAAATTTAAATCTCCAACGTGGCGTTCAACCACATTACCATTTCGGTCCACAACTGCGGTAAATGGTAAAGCACCTATTCGATTGCCAAAACTTTTAGAAATATTAATAACATCATCACCTTCTAAGATTGGGTAATTAATATGGTTTTCCTCAACAAATTGTAATATTGCTTCATGTTCATCAACAGCAATACCAATAATTTGTAGACCAATCTCACCATAATCTTGTTGAATTTCAACAAATAATGGCATTTCACGGATACAAGGTGGACACCAAGTTGCCCAAAAATTAACTACTAAAATTTTATTGTCCCATTCAGAAACATTACGAATTTTTCCGTTAAGGTCAGTGAGACTAAAATCCGGACGATAAATAACTTGTTTTTCTGTTTTTTGCGGTGGGTTAAACCACAAATAGCCGGCGACACTAGCCACACTGGTCATTATTAATCCTACAAATAGGACAAAATGAGCCGGTTTAATCATTGCAATACCTTCTTTAAATGTTGACTAAATTCCTCAGCAGGCATAAAACCAACGATTCGAAGAGAACGCTGTTCCTGTCCATTGGAATCAAAAAATAAAATAGCTGGTGGTCCAAAAATGCCAAATCGCTTATTTAAAGCTTGATCTTGAGCATCATTGAGAGTGACATCAGCCTTTAACAACACAAAGTTAGCAAGTCCTTTTTGCACCTCAGCATCGCTGAAGGTGAAATGCTCCATTTCTTTGCATGAGATACACCAGTCAGCATAAAAGTCTAAGATAACTGGTTTGCCTACCGCAGCAGCTAGTTCGTGTTCTAGTCCGCTTATTCCTTTTATAATTTTGAATTCTGCTACCTGATTGTTATCTGCTTTAGGTTGAATTGTAGTTGTTGTTGTTAAAATTTGCAATGGTTGTAATAAACTTTTGCTGCCAGCCGAAACTCCAACAATTAACAATACTCCATAAATCAGTAAGATGAATCCAATACCTTTCCATAATTTAAACCAGCCAGTTTTACCAACTCCATCCAAAGCTCCCATATACACTGCCGAAATAATTAACAAACTAGCCCACAATAGCATGGTTATTTGAGCTGGAATAACTCTTTCTATCATCCAGATAGCTACTCCTAATAGCATAACGCCAAATACTGCCTTAACAGCATTCATCCACTGATCAGCTTTGGGTAAGAAATGGCCGGCTGATAATCCAATTAATAACAATGGTATCCCCATGCCAATTCCCATTGTAAATAAAGCGGTTCCGCCTAATACCCAATCTCCAGTTTGACTGATATACATCAATGCTCCAACCAATGGTGCTGCCACACAAGGCCCAACTATCAAAGCCGAAAGCACTCCCATAACCGCAACTCCAAATAAAGTTCCACCTTGCTGCTTGTTACTGATATTGGTTACTTTAGTTTGAACGAAATTGGGAACTTGTAGCTCATAAAAACCAAACATGGATAGAGATAAAACTATGAAAACAAATGCAAAACCAAATAATACCCAAGGAGTTTGGAAAGCTGCGGATAAATTAGCTCCTAATATTGCAGTCAAAGCCCCAACAACTGCATAGGTTAAGGCCATTGCAACAACATAAATCAATGACATAAGGAAGGCTTTATGAGTAGTTATATCTTTACCTTGACCAATAATAATACCAGATAAAATTGGAATCATTGGAAAAATACAAGGAGTTAGAGATAACAACACCCCTAAACCAAAAAAAATCATTATGGTGTATAAAAAACTAGCACTGGAAAGCATGTTAGCCAATCGATCTTGTTCAGAAATATTATTGACAGTTTTCTTAGAATCGGTTCCAGTTGGATAAGTTAAATTAACTATCTTGGTTATCGGTGGGTAACATAAACCATCAAATGCACAACCTTGATATTTAACAGTTAAAGTTAAATTTGGTTTTTCCATTTGGTTAAATGGCAAATTTATTTCTAATAATGGTTGTTGGTAAATTTCCACATCACCAAAAAATTTGTCGGTTTTAAGCTTGCTGGGTGGCAATTCAATTGCTCCAAGAACGCCACCGGTTAAATTAAATTTTAATTTATCTCTATACAAATAATAACCATCAGCAATTTTCCAACTAGTTAATATTTGATCTGGATTGGCAAATTCAGCCGAAAAAATAAAAGCTTCTTCTACATCTAAAAATTCTGGTTCAATTATTTCTTGTTTGGTCTGACTGGTCGGAGCTTGTTCAGTTGGAGTTAGCCAGCTAAAGTCTTTTGGTTTTGTTTCAGTTTGAGGATTTATTGAGCTATTTTCTAAATTCGATAGGATATTGTTAGAAATTAAATTTTTTTCAATAGAGTTTGTAGATTCAATAGTTGCTGTGCCATTGATTAAGTTTATAGTTAGCATCTTGGTTATTGGTGGATAACATATTCTATCTTTAACACAGCCTTGATAACCGACCTCTAAACCCATAATATCTGTTGTGTCTACAAATGGCAATTTAATCGTTATTTGTTGTTCATAAACTTCAGTTTTGCCATATTTAACATCATTTTCAATTTTTGCTGGTGGGAATTCAGCTTTATCCAGTGTTCCGCCTTTTTTAAGGGTAAATTCAAATTTATCCCGGTACAAATAATATCCCTCAGCAATTTTCCAATGTAAAGATACAGCATTTTCTTCTACATCAGCTGACAGTATAAATGCTTTATCCGGATCGAGAGGATTTAATAAATCAGTTATTTGAGAAAAGTCGGTCGCTAATAAATTACAGTTCCAAACCAATAATGTTAAAAATACAAATCGTGTCATTTTAATGTTTTTTTTAAGTCAGTTGAATCATCTAACCAAGCTAAATAACTTGGCAACCCGGTTTTAATACATAAAGCAATTAATTCTGGCACTTCATATGGATGTTGTTGTAGTAAGGTTTGTTCAATTGCAGTATAATGTTCACTACGAGTTTTGATAAATAATAAAACTTCGGCTTCATTAGTAATTTTACCTTTCCACTCGTAAAAGGAGCGAACATTGGGTAGTATATTAACGCAACTAACTAAACGTTTTTCTAATAACAAACAAGCCAAACTCTCTGCAATTTCTGAACTTGGACAAGTTGTTAATAATAACTGATAATCACTTTTCACAAAATCACCATTTACTTAAAATTTAATAACGTTGGATACTATCTCAACATTTAGGTAGAATACAGATAATTCAACTATAATGATATTACTACAATGACTACATTTCAATTTTTATTACTATTATTTATTATTGTACCAGTTTTTGAAATTTACTTACTGATAACTGTTGGTAGTGTTATTGGGGGATTAACTACCGTATTGCTAGTTATTTTCACCGCAATTTTGGGTACTTATTTATTACGAATTCAAGGTTTAAGTACATTACAAAAAGCTCAATCTAGTATGGATCAGGGGCAAATTCCGGCTGGTGCTTTGTTAGAAGGAATTTTGTTATTAATAAGTGGGGCATTATTACTAACTCCTGGTTTTGTAACTGATGCTATAGGATTTTCTTGTTTAATTCCACCAATTCGACAGGCTATTGTTAATTCTTTAATTAAGAATATTAAAATCAATCCAAATCAAAACCCACATCAGCAAACTAAAAGACCTGATGTTATAGAAGGTGAGTACAGGAGAGATGATTAAAATTTGATTTAACAGTATATTTTTATAAAAAAAATAGGCAAACATAATTAAGTCAACTATAATAATTAACATGATTGGTTTTTTAACCAATAAAATAGTGAAACTGCCAGAGTTTTATTACAGATAATTCTGATAGTTTTATACCATTTTAAATTATATGAGATTAATTGTGTATTTCTATCTTAATAAAGTGTAATTCTACACTGACTCAGCATTCTCATTTTGAAAAAGATTATGATATATGTTAGTTCATAAGAGAACATTGGTAGAGACATATGGCGTACCCATCTCAAGCAGGAATTGAAAATGCAGTTGAGTTTAACCAAAAAAAATTAGGTAATCCTATAGAAAGTAGTGATAGCTTCAAAAAACCTACTAGGTTTTAAAAACCTAGTAGGTTTAACACTACATATTGCAGGACTACCCAAAATTTCGGACTGTTCAAATCAGCTATAACAAACTGTATTAATAATACTCACTCAACACAGCGAAAAAAAATGGATTCTTTGTTGACTTGGAATTTTTAGTCCTTTAAAAAAGTCCAAATATTAACCATTTAAAGTATAGCAGACATGCATCAATGCCAAGAGTGTAAACACAATTTTTCAGAGACACAGAGAACCTGACAAAAGTAATATAAGCATAAGATTAAATTACATAAAAACCTAAGTATAAGTTTTAATCCGTCCAAAAGATCGGACAGTAGTTGATAGTTATGAACGTAAACCGGGGCCGGGAATGCTTTTTCAAGCTGCCGAAGAAATGCAGATTGATTTAACGAGTTCGTGGTTAATTGGTGATATGATAAGTGATATTTTGGTGGGGTATCATGCTCATTGTAAGGGTTTGATACTTGTTGAGACTGGCAAGGGTTTGGAAGGTAAAACGAATTCTGCGGTTAATTGGCATACTGTCCCTGACTTAACAGCAGCAGTTAAATTGATCTTGAATTGAAATTTGAGAGTAAACACATAGGATAATTATATTTTTTGGGTTGGATTGGTGTTAAAGGTAAGGTGCGTTGGACCGCACCATAATTTATTTGCTATAGTTGATTGGTTTGATAAGTTCGTATTCGAGATGTTTTTCATTTATTATGTGCCATAAATTAGTTTTTAATTGCATATTTAACCAATATTCACTGGTACTAAAAAGTTTACTTAAACGAATAGCAATATCAATAGTTATTTCTTCTGTACCATTAACAATTTTATTAATTTTTTCAGCTGGTATATCTATATTTTTAGCTATTTGTTCTGTATTTAAATTAAGCGGTTGCATAAATTCTTCATAGAGAATTTCACCGGGAGTAAAAGGTTTACGTTTGGTTATATTCATAATAGCTCTATAGTATTAATGGTATTGTTCTTAATGACACATCGTAAATGTTATTATCTGACCAGCGAAATATTAAACGCCATGGTCCATTGACTCTTATTGCCCAATATCCTTTTAAATTTCCAGTTAATTGATGAAGGTGATTACTTGGAGGGTTTCTTAAATCATCTAAACAAGTGGCTAAATCCATAGAATCTAGTTTCATGAGAATACGATGTTTTAAGTTAGTTTTAATTTTACCACATTGCTCCTCTTGCCAACATTGCTCTTAAGACTTTGTCTTTAAAACTTTTAATCATATTTTAATTCTATGCAATATATTAATAGTTCGTATTCTGCTGGTTTATTTAGGTAGATTATATTCTTTGGGTGGGATTTGTCAAGGTTGGGAAGAGTGGAAAGGAAGGTGCGTGGGACGCACCTTATTTAACTAATTAACATTTACCAATGAGGAGTTTGGTTAATTATTTCTTCTTTAAAAACAAAATTTGCTTCGTCCATCATTTCTCCCATAATAAAATGTGGTTTTTGTATTTTTGGTAATTTGGAATCACATAATTTTTTTCCTTCTTCCTTACATTTTTGCATCATAATCGTCCCATTGTTCGACCGGCTGATGATTTTGTGTTCCGCTTTATTCAAAATAAACAACGCCATATTCAGTTAGGTCGTGGTTACTCACCGTTAAAATTAACTTTGCCATTCAGTTTGCCCAAACCAACATTGGCAGTTGGCGGTCAGCAGAAAAATACTATTGCTCTTGGTTGGAAAGATCAGGTGATTGTTTCTGCTCATATAGGTGATTTGGGTTCGCCACGTAGCCAAATGATTTTTGAACAGGTAATCGCTGATTTACAACGTTTATATAGAATACAAACAGAGCAATAAGTTGGTCGGTGTCGAAAAGGGCAGCTTGTTTTCACAGTAGTTTGGCTGCTAGTTTATATAATTTGGCTAAGATTTTTCGAGCTAAATATGGAGTAACTCGGATTGGTTTAAGTGGTTGAGTTTTTCAGAATCGAGTGTTATCTGAACAGGTATTTTCTTTATTGGAAGCAGATGGTTTTCAGGTATTTTTAGGGAAGAGGTTGCCTTGTAATGATGCTGGTTTGAGTTTTGGGCAGATTGTGGAGATTTTGTTTAAAAATAGAAATTCTTAAATGTTAATGATTGCTATCTTAATATCCAAATTTGCTGTTATAATGAAATTAAATCTGAATGTGGAATAATAATATGCCAGACAATAACAAAGCTTTTGCGGAGGCTTATAATAATTTTGATAGTCGGCCTTTGAGTAGTAAATGGGGGAAGGAGTTTTATGTTGATGATTTTACTAAGGATGTTGTGAATGAAATAACAACAACGATTCGGATAACTGATAGATTTAAGAAGATGTTGGTGATTGGGCATCGTGGTTGTGGTAAGTCAACTATTTTGAATATGGTTGCTGATGATTTGCGGAATGATTATCATGTGGTGGCTTTTTCGGCTGCAGATGTGATTAATATGATGGATGTTGAAGTGGTGGATATTTTGTTAGGGACTTATTTACAGGTTTTGGAGTCAATAGAAAAGAAACCTAATTTATCTGATAAGTTATTGAAACCATTTAAAGGTTTAATGAATTTTTTCTCTAAAGATATTCAAGGGATAAATGTTTTAGAATTTATTTCAATTAAATTTCAAGTAGAACCTGAATCTCGTGATAATATAAGGCAAGGTTTACGTAACCAAATGGATGTATTACAGAAAAATCTTTCCAATGCCTGTGATGAAATCCATAAAGCAACCAAAAGAGATGTTTTAATAATAATTGATGATCTTGATAAGTTAGATAATAAATTTGCAGAGCGTATTTTTTATGCTAATTCTGAATTACTTATTTTACCCCAAGCTAAAATTATTTATACTTTTCCGTTAGATACATATTATTGTAGTGATTTTATTAAAATTCGGGATCGATATGAAGATCAATTTATTTCTTTAGTTAATATTAAGAATTTTGCTGGTGAAACTTTGGAAAATTCGCAACAAGCGTTAGTTAAGTTGATATTGCGACGGATAGATAAAAATTTGATCACTGAAGAAGCTATGCAATATTTGATTTCTATGAGTGGCGGATTGTTACGAGATTTGATTAAATTTATGCAAGATGCTTGTAAATTAGCTATTGTGGATAAATTGGAAAAAATTGAACGAGCAACTGTAGAAAAAGCTGTGAATACTCATGTTAATGATTATTATCGAGTTTTTGACTTTTCCAAATATGCTGAAAGCGTGCAACGTATAGCTGATACTAAAAAAACGATTGATAATGATACTTTAGTTTATTTATTGCGATATTTGTTTGTACTTGAATATCGTTATGAGCAACGGCTTTGGTATGATGTGCATCCTTGTCTGAGCAAGGCTGTCGAGAAACATTCTGAATAGTAACAACTTCTAGTTCCCAACCTCTTGGTTGGGAATTCATTCAGGGACGCTCTGCGTCCTGCAACGCAGAGCGTTGCTTAAGGCATTCCCAACGAAAACGTTGGAAACGAGTTTAGCGAATTTAATAATGAATATTAACTTGATATTGGACGATGATTTGATACAACAAGCGATTCAATTAACAGGACTTAAAACGCCACAAGAGGTTGTGGAAATAGCTCTGCAAAAATTTATTGCTCAACCAGATCAATTAAGTCAAGCATTTGGAAAATACACTTGGGAAGGTGATCTTGAGGCTATGCGGAATGATACGAATGTTACTTGTAGATAGTTCAGTGTGGATAGATTATTTTAATGGTAAAGAAACTCCAAATACTTTATATTTAAGAGATAAAGCAGATCGTAATAAAATTTTGGTTGGTGACTTAATTATATGTGAAGTATTGCAAGGTTTTCGTCATGATCGTGATTTTGAAGCAGCACGTAACTTATTGTTAAGTTTTGCTTATCATGATATAACTGGGCGAAAAGTTGCATTATTGGCTGCTGAAAATTATCGTACATTACGTAGAAAAGGAGTTACTGTACGTAAAACTATAGATATATTGATTGCTTCTTTTTGTATTCAAAATAATCATGAATTACTACATAACGATAAAGACTTTGATGTTATTGAAAAATATTTATCTTTACGAGTATTTCATCCTTAAAAAATTATGAATAACCGTCAATATCAAGAATTAAAAACTGAGTTGGAAATCTGTCAAATTGGTGGACTGTTTTTGGCTTTGTATGAGGATGAAAATGTTCCTAAATTTATTATGGAATGTTTGCAACAGGACATGCCAAATAATTTTCAGTTTGAGTTAAAGATGACTGATAAAAAAGTTTGGTTTCCAATTTTTTTTGGTGAATCTTTTGAGCAAATAGGTGAAAAAAGTAATATTTATCATGCTGTTGGTATTGAACAGCTTTCCGAACAAAAAGATTTTATGCAGTATTTACAATATGGTCGGGAACGTTTCAAAGCTTTGCCATATTCCATTATTTTTTGGGTAACTTCAGATTTTGTTAAACAACTTTTTCATGAAGCTCCAGATTTTCATCATTGGTTATTTGGTACTTATGATTTTACCCAAGTGATTCCATCTAACAATAATATTCCTCAGCAAGATTTTTTAGCCAGTATAAACAAATATTTAGAAAAATTAATTTGGCAGTATGAGAATTGGCAGGAAGTCAAAGATAATGATGAAGAATTTCTGTTAGAGGTTATGGGTCGGGCTAATTTGCATGATTATTATGTTAATTTATATTGTACTGATAAAGATGGAAAAACACTTTTATTAGATAGATTATTAGATAAATTTTTAGATAATAAACAGCAGAGTTTTATGACTTTGTTGGGTGATTTTGGTACTGGAAAATCTTCTTTTTCTATGCACGATTTTATTATTCAAGCTAAATTGTATTTAATGGATAAATCCCAACGAATTCCACTATTTATTTCACTGAAAGATTATCCGGGGAAACTGAATATAGAAACTTTTATAATTAATGAATTTTATAGTAAATTTGGCTTACCAGTTTCATTAGTGAATTTTCAACACCTAGCTTTACAGGGTAAATTTTTGTTTTTTATAGATGGTTTTGATGAAATGGCTTCTATGTCTAATAAACAAGAAACTATTGAAAATTTTAAAGAGTTGACTAAATTATCTTTTGAAAATTTACAGTTTATGACTTTAGCTGAGGATGAAAGCAAAACTAATAAGGTTTTTATGACTTGTCGGACGCATTATTTTTTTACCAATGAACAGGAGCAAGATATTCTTTGTGCTGATAAAACTATATTGTATCGTAATTATGCAACTAAAACTCGTTATCAAGTGGCTCGTATCAACCTTAAGAAGCTTAACCAAGAACAAATTGGGGAATATGTATTAAAGAGTATTGGTGAGAAAGAGGCCGCTGACCAACTTTTGAATATTATTAAAGATACTTATAATTTAGAAGAGCTTTCAAGTCGTCCATTGTTGCTGGATATGATTGTTAAAACTGTACCTGAATTGAAGGATAAAAAACAGATTAATGCTGCTGATTTATATAGAGAATATACTAATATTTGGATTGAAAGAGATGATTGGCGTTCACAAATGACTCCTGAAGGGAAAAGAGAATTTATGTGGGAATTAGCTATAAAAATGTATCAACAAAAAGGTGATTTTTCTTTAAATTATTCTAATCTAAATAAACCAAAAGAAAAATATTTTAAACAAAAGCTTAATAAAAATAAAGATTATTATAATTATGAAACAACAACTTGTACATTTTTACATCGTAATTTATCTGGAAATTATAAATTTATACATAAGTCATTTATGGAATATTTTATAGCAGAATATTTATTTGATTGTATCTTAAAGAAACAAAAGGGATTATTAACAAATGCTAATGTAAATACTGAGACGAAAATATTTATAAAATATATGATGATTTATTTAGAAAAAAAGAAAATGACTAAATTAAATTTATCATATCTCATTTTAGATAATTTCATTCTAACTAAAGCTAATCTTAAAGGAGCTAATCTTAAAGGAGCTAATCTTGAAGGAGCCTATCTTGAAGAAGCTAATCTTGAAGGAGCTAATCTTGAAGGAGCTAATTTAAAAAAAGCCAATCTTAAAGGAACCAATTTTAAAGGAGCCTATCTTAAAGATGTGGCAGTGGGCTTGGACTACTCTACAATTTACGAATATGATTAAATATTAATATGTTACACAAAATAAATCAGATAGGGTCTACAAATCCTCATCTTACCCACCATTTTTACTATTAAAACAACTAACATCCTTAAATATTCCCTTTCCATTAACTCAAATTATATTCAACTCCCATTTCTCTTAAGCTATTTGGACAGAATAAAATTCAGAATATGGTTTCTTTTTCTGTATTTGCTACACCAAATAGAACCAGCTTTATAGCATTTCCCGATTGGATAGACCACAGTTATATTAAGCAATAATCTGATATTTTTATAGATTTTAATTAATAATTAACCATTCATAATTAAGAATTGCTATATATCAATCTATACATAAAAATATCTTTAACATTCAAATTAACTACTTAAATACTTATGTATAACGATGAGTGCCAAACTCAGAGATTTATATATGTTAAAATAGTTTCATAGGTTTCATCTATGGTTATTAACGTTTCACCCGGTTGGAATTAATACAACCCTGAATGTGGATAACTACTGATGAAATCGGTGGAACTTAATACTAAACCATCGTTAAAACAGGAATATTCCTTAATACCTTAACTATATAAACAACCAATTACCATAAAATATGCAAGTAACAAAAAAAACTCATTTACAAGCTAGTTTACAAAACTCTATTTTTACCATTTTATTATTTGTAGTGGTTGGCCTTGTCGCTTGGTTAAGTAACCAATACGAAATAAAGGCTGATTGGACTTTAAATAATCGACATAGCTTATCAGAAACTAGTCAAAAATTATTAACAACCTTCGTTGGCCCAATAACCATCACTGCCTACGCAGGTAATGACAATAATTTACGCCGTGCTATAAAAGATTTAATTGAACGTTATCAACAATATAAATCAGATATTAGCTTACGTTTTGTTGACCCATTTGCTGCTCCGGGAGAAGTACGAGAACGAGGCATAAAAATTAATGGTGAATTAATCATTGATTATCAAGAACGTTCCGAACATGTGCAAGACATAACTGAACAGAGTATAACCTCAGCATTACAGCGAGTTGCAAGAACTGAAGAACGTTTGGTGGTATTTTTAGAAGGACATGGAGAACGTACAGTTAATGGTATTGCTGATCATGATTTAAGCCAGTGGGCCAGCCTGCTTAAAACTGCTGGATTTAAATTGCAACCATTAAATTTTGGACAAATGACAGCGATACCAGCTAATGCCAATGTCTTGGTCATTCCTAATCCACGCCGTCAGTTATTGCCAACTGAAATAAATCTCATAACCGATTATATAGATAATGGTGGCAATTTGCTTTGGTTGATTGACCCGACTGTGCCGCTACATGGTTTGGAAAATCTCGCCGATAAATTTGGTTTAAAAGTGCAACCGGGCATGATAGTTGATCCAGTCAGTCGATTTTTGGGAGTTAATAATCCGGCCATAGTTTCTGTAACAACAACTGGATATAATGTTGATCATCCAATAACTACTGGCTTTGAAGAATATTTAACTTTATTTCCTCAAGCAAGTGGTTTAATTGTAGAACCGCCAGAAAATTGGATTGAAATTCCTCTGTTGACAAGCCATCCTCAAGCTTGGTCGGAAACCGGCGATATGGAAGGTACGGTTGAATATGAACCAGAAACAGACATAATTGGGCCGTTAAATATAGCGTTTGCACTGATTCATGAAGATTTGGGGCATGATGAAGGACATTATGAAGATGAGCATGGTCATGAAATTGAAGAACCAGAAATAGAGATAGCAGAGGTTGAGGAGATTGATACTGAAACTGAAAATGTTGAAGAAGCTGAAATAGAATCAACTCAGGAGCAACGGATTGTTATTGTTGGAGATGGTGATTTCTTGTCAAATGCTTTTTTGCAGTATGGAGGCAATGTTGATTTAGGCATTAAGATGATGAATTGGTTATCAGAAGATGATGTTTTTGTTAATATTCCAATTAAAACGGCGGTTGATTTAAGTTTGGATTTATCTCCTAAAACAGCTATTTTCTTGGGGGCATTTTTCTTGTTTATTTTGCCAATAACTCTTATCAGCATTGGTATAATTGTTTGGTTAAAAAGGAGAAAAGCCTAATGAAGAAGCGTTGGTTAGTTAATATTATTTTATTGGTAACGGTAGTTGTATTAGGGTTGCTAGTATTTTATACCCTAGAACAGAACAAACCAGTTGAGTTGCCTAAGTTGACGAATTTGGATAAGGTTGAAACTATCCATATTGAGCGGTTGGATAAAGAACCGATAACTTTGTTAAAAAATGGTGGTTCGTGGCAAATAACAGCTCCTTTTGATTTGCCGGCTAATAAGTTTCAGACTGAAAATTTGTTGCAAATTCTATCGTTGCGTGATTATAAGAAGATCGCTAGTTCTGATTTGGCGGAATTTAAATTGGATACGCCATTGGCAACAATTAAGTTTAATCAGCTAACAGTGGCGTTTGGGGATTCTTCGCCGCTTAATCATCAGCGTTATGTGCAGATCGGTAATAATGTTTATTTGATGAGGGATACTTGGTACTATTATTTGACTGGTGATGCGTTGGCGTTTGCTAGTTTGAGTTTGTTGGGTAATGCTCCTAAAATAACTGAGTTGGAAATGCCAAACTATCATTTGAAGTTGCAGGATACGAAATGGGTTTTGGATTCCAAGCTTCCTTCTAAAGAGATTGATATAAGTACTGATGCACTGAGTGCTTTGGTTGATAATTGGCAACATGCTTCTGCTTATGATGTTAAGCCTTATGATGGAACAACAACTTCCAAGGAGCAAATTAAGGTGACGTTGTTGGGTCAACCGCAGCCGTTGAATTTTGTTATTTTGTCTAAGAGTCCGGATTTAGTGTTGGCTAGGCCAGAAAAGAATATACAATATCAATTGTCTGGAACTCAAATTGATGAGTTGTTACAGTTGCCGATTAAGGCTGCAAAAAATACTGATTTAACTGATACTACTGATAAGGAATAAATTATTATGAAAAGAGTGACGAACTGGTTCGTTAAAACAATTAATTCAACTCTTGGGCAGAAGATGATTATGTCTCTCACTGGGTTGTTTTTAATTTCGTTTTTAGTTATTCATTTAACTGGTAATTTGATGTTGTTTAAGGATGATGGTGGAGCGTCATTTAATGCTTATGCCCATTTTATGTCTACTTCTAGTTTTATTAAGTTGGCTGAGATTTTTTTGGTGTTGGGTTTTGGGATGCACATCTATACTGCTTGGCGGTTGACGAGATATAATAAGCAGGTTCGTCCGCAGGCTTATGCTTATAGTCGTCCTGAGGTTAATAGTCCATGGACAGCTCGTTATATGGGTTTTGTGGGTTCTATTATGTTGATTTTCTTGTTAATTCATTTGTATCATTTTTGGTTTAAGTATAAGTTCCAGATTGAGGTTCCTGCAACTGGTGATTATAAGGATTTGTATTTACTGGTTCAAACAACTTTTGTTAAGGAGTGGTGGATTTCGGTTCTTTATATTGTCTCGATGGTGTTTTTTGGGTTGCATTTGGTTCACGGGTTTGAGAGTTCGTTACAGACTTTGGGGATTCAGCATAAGAAGTATACTCCAATGCTTAAGAAAGTTGGATTGTTGTTTGCGATAATTGTTCCTATGGGTTTTGCTGTTATGCCGCTTTATTTTATTGGGGTATATTGGTGGTGATTTGGTAACTGTTTGCTTACTCATTATCAATGATTTGTGGGAGCATCGAACTGAAAAAGAACAGGATTTATTGCGACAGATTGCTAGGAATGATAATAAGTTATTTTCTCAGGTTTTTTTGGAGGTTATTGAATAATGACAACAAATACTCAACAACTAATTAATGAAATCCAGCAAGTTCCTTCTGAATATTTGCCTATGTTGTTACAAATTGTAAAATCTTATCGTGAAAGTGTGACGTTAAATACTGCCGAAGAGAGTTTAAGACAGGGTTGGAAGGAAACAATTACTGGTGATATTCATCCTATTGATAGTTTGTGGGATGGTATTGAGTAATTTTGTAGATGAAAATATTATATAGTTCTGAATTTAAACGTAACTTACGACGTTTGGTTAAAAAATATCGTCATATTCGCTCTGATGTTGAACCGATAATTAAGCAATTACAATTAGGCGAAATATTAGGTGATCAAATTCCTCGTGTTAAATATATTTTGTATAAAGTTCGTATTCGTAATAGCGATGTTCAAAGAGGTAAAAGTGCAGGTTATCGTTTAATTTATTGTTTTCGAGATTCTGAACAAATAGTTCTAATTACTATTTATTCCAAGTTTGGCCAAAATGATATTAATGCCACACAAATTTATCATATTTTAGAGGAATTTGACGAGTAAATCTTATTTGGAGAATATCATGATAACAACAATTGAAAAGGTTAAACGTTTGGAGCAATATCTGGTGATGAATAGTTCAATTATTGATCCAGTATTAGATAAGAGCATTGATAAGTTATTAGAACGTGAATCGAATCGAATATTAGAATTAAAAGCTAATTTAGTGAGTCAATTATCTGAGTTTGAAAAAATTTATTCTATGACTAATAGTAATTTTTATCAGAGTTATGAAAGTGGAGAGATGGGAGATGATATGGATTTTATGGAATGGGCTGCAACTATTGAAATGTTGACTTCATATGGTAGAAGTACCTGATATATTTTATGTTTTAAGACAGATTGAAGAAATTATTTAAAAATCGTTCCTAAACAGGTGGTTTTGGCTCAGATTTCTAACTAGTATAGAGTGTTATAACTGAAACATCATACCCCAAAACATTAACACAATCATGAATCTAAAATACATTATCCTAATCATTACTACTCTATTTGTATCTCCTTTGCTGGCAGACACAGATGAAATCGCAACAGCACATATTAAGAAAATTACTGGCAATGTTGCTGAATCTTTTATGGATCGTTATTACATTAATAATGGCTGGGAAAAATTACGGCGTGAAGTTGGAGTTAATGGCATTGATGGTTTGTATGTACGGCGTGATAAAAATGGAGTGATTCGTAAAGTATTGGCTTCTGAAAGTAAAGCCGGCAGTTCACAACTTGGTATGACGAATTGTGGCAAGCAGATGACTCATCAATGGATTATTTGCAAACTAAATGAAAGCATTAAAAACAATAATAAGAAATTATCTAGTATTCCACGATATAGTGAAGAATCATTGAAATTGTTTAGAGAATCAAAAGATACTAAGATTGTTTTAAATTATGTGGAAAAGGATATTTATCTTCGTAGGTTGCTACAATCCAAGATAAATGATGGAATTTTAACTGTTAAAATAACTGAATTGCATGAGAATAATGGTGAAATTTATAGAAAGAAAATAGATGGCCGTCATCAAGTAGAAAATAAACCGCTTCTCAAAACAACTGGTGAATACAAGGTTAATCTTAAATCTTCACCTGCATCTGGTTATGAAAAAACACTTTATAAAGAATATTTTACAAGTATTCAAACTGAGTTTGAGAATAAGGGTGTTACTCATAAAGATGCAACAAAAATAACTAAAAATTTGCAAAATGCGTATAAAAATAATGTGATTTCAAATAATGTGGAAGAGCATAGGTTTTTGAAGCAGGAGTATAAAAATGTAGAGTCATTTAAGCATATAGCAGAACAAGCAAAACTTATTAAGTTGATAAAAAATGGTAAAAATTTGAGTAAGCAATCGAAGTTAATTATTAAGCAGAAATTGGCAGATTTGCGTTATCGGGTTAATCAAAAGAATAATTTTTTACCTCCAAAAATTCGGCAGGCTGCTAATGCTGCTGCAATTGCTACTTTATTTTCTGCTACTGCACATGGTTGGCAGGTGTATCAAGGTGAGGAAAGTTTGTTAGAAGCAGCTAAGGCTATTGGTAGAGATGGTGGGTTGGCAGCTAGTTCTTTGATTGTCAGTGATGCTATTTTGCAGAGAGTTAATGGAAAGTTGGTAATCACTGCTCATTTGCCGTCACAGCAAGCAAAGTTGATGGGGGTTAAGATGGGAGTTGCGACTTTTGTGTTTGATGAGGCTATGCAGATGTACGCATTGGCACAGGGTAAAATTAATCAGCAGGAGTTTTTGACAAGTACTGGTGAGTCGGTGGTTAAGTCGGGGCTTTCTGGGGTTGCTTCGTATGGTACGGTGTTATTGGGAGCAACGCCGGGTGGACTTGTTATGATGGGGGTTGGTATTGGGGCGTATATTGTTGTTAATACGACAATGGAATATATTGGGCAGTTGAATAAGGCACAGTATTTAACTTTGGCGGATGTTTTAGGTCATTTGCCTTCTGGGATATTGAATCGGGTAACGTTGCTTGAGCCGGAATCTTTTTCTGGATTACCGACTTTGTTGGATGCCGAGCCATTATCTGATCGTTCAACGATTTTAGAACCTGAAACTTTGCAACCGAATTGGTAAGTAAAGGTTTTTATGTTAAAATAACGTATTTAGTACATAAATTTTAAGGAGTTTAAATAATGATTCAAAATAAGTTACACCGTATTTGTTTGATGGTAATTTTGTTGTTAATTCATCCAGTTATTATGGCAGATGATTGGAAGGATTTACATAAGGATTTAGATAAGGATTTTTTAGAGTATGTGGATACAGCTAAGATTGATGAGGCAACCAAGAAAAAACATACTGAATTAACAGAACGTCTTTGTAAAATTCACGAGCAAGGAGCTAAAAGTAATAAGGTATTTGAAATTATGCGTTATTACGAACAATTTGATCCAGAACCAGATGTTAAGTTAGATTTAGTCCTGACAAAATTATGGTTTGATGGTTTAAAAGGGTGGTATATTGCGAGCAATACATTAATTTCCAATCTATTGTTAATAGACCCTGAATGGAGTAAAGAACATCAAAAAACAGAAGACTATTTTATAGATGAACTTCCAAAAAAATTTAAAAACTTTGAATCTTCATATTATAAAGATGTTGGAAATTCAATTGATAATTATATTGTTCCATATTGTGATAATTTATTAAAAAAATCAGGAAAAAAGTATTTTAATATTATCAATTTTAAATTGTTAGATAAACATGATCCAATTACAAAACTTGTATCTTGGTTTACAAAAGTTGAATATTATTATAATGCTTTTGATTATTGGGTTAAAGAACTTAAATCTATATTACCAGATAATTTCCCTGATGTTTGGTTAAATTCACTTATGGAATATGCTGATTTTCAAAAAAAATTCAGTAAAACACAAAAAAAATTGGAACAATTGCTCAATTTTTATAATAACCAAAAAAATAGTAACCCAAAAGCACTTGAATATTTGAGGCGTTTAAAAAATACTCAATTGTCTGAATATAAAAAACTTGATAATAAATTAAGAAAAATTTTATTTTCATGGCCTGTTATATTTTATGTTGCTTATATAAATAGACAATATAATAATGCAGATAGTCTGATTTGGTTTGACGATAGATATACTATGCGTAATGCAGCAATGCAACTTTCAAAATTAACCCCATTTATTCCATATTTAAATGAACCTACATTAAAATGGTTAATGGAAACTCAAAGAATGTTCAAAGACAAGTTTGGAGAGAAGGAATACGCAGATATTGTTACGGAATCTAAGTTGTTACCGAATAACTGGGCAGATGTATTTAAAAAACTGACTCCTCCTTGAAAATATATGGTTTATCTAGTTACTTTTTTAACATAATGCACTGATTAAATAGCAAATTTTAATATTTGTCAGTGCATAAATCCCAAGGAGTTTAAATAATGATTCAAAATAAGTTACACCGTATTTTTTTGCTGGTAATTTTGTTGTTAATTCATCCAGTTATTATGGCAGATGATTGGAGAGATTTGTATAATGATTTAGAAAAAGATTTTTTAGAGTATGTGGATACAGCTAAGATTGATGAGGTGACTAAGAAAAAGCATACTGAATTAACAGAACGTCTTTGTAAAATTCACGAGCAAGGAGCTAAAAGTAATAAGGTATTTGAAGTTATGAGTTACTATGAGCAATTTGATCCAGAGCCGGATATTAAGTTAGATTTAGTCCTGACAAAATTATGGTTTGATGCTTTAAAGGGATGGTATATTTCGAGCAAAATGTTATCTGACAATTTGAAATCGGCAATAAATATTGAATGGAGTAGAGAACATAATAAAACAAAAGATTATTTTGTAAATGAACTTAATAATCATTATTCCACTGTTATCTATTGTGATAAATTACTAAAACAATCAGGGAAAAAATATTTTAATATACGTAATTTTAAATTATTAGATAAACATGATCCAATTACAAAATATGTGTCTTGGTTAAAAAGAGTGAACATTGCTAATAATAGAATACCTGATAATTATGATGATACAAAAATGGCAGTAAGAACGTATCAAAATGTTTTACCAGATAGTTTTTCCGATGTTTGGTTAAATACAATTATGGAATATACTGATTTTCAAAAAGAATTTATTAAAACACAGGAAAAATTAGAACAACTATTTAGTTTTTACAAAAAACAAAAAAATAGTGAACTACAAGCACTCGAATATTTGAGACGGTTAAAAAATATTCAATTATCTAAATATAAAAAACAAGATAAATTATTACGAAAATATTTGTTTTCATGGCCAGTTTTATTTTATCGTAATTATAGAAATGCCCAATACCGTGCGGCAAGTGGTTTAATTTGGGATGATAAAGATGCTATGCGTAATGCAGCAATACAACTTTCAAAATTAACTCCATTTATTCCATATTTACATGAAGAAGTAGTAAAACATCTAATGAAAACTCAAAGAAAGTTCAAAGACAAATTTGGAGAGAAGGAATATGCAGATATTGTTACGGAATCTAAGTTGTTACCGAATAACTGGGCAGATGTATTTAAAAAACTGACTCCTCCTTGAGAATATATGGTTTATCTAGTTACTTTTTTAACATAATGCACTGATTAAATAGCAAATTTTAATATTTGTCAGTGCATAAATCCCAAGGAGTTTAAATAATGATTCAAAATAGGTTACACTGTCTTTTTTTGCTGGTAATTTTGTTGTTGATTCATCCAGTTATTATGGCAGATGATTGGAAGGATTTACATAATGATTTAGATAAGGATTTAGATAAGGATTTTTTAGAGTATGTGGATAAAGCTAAGATTGATGAGGCAACCAAGAAAAAGCATACTGAATTAACAGAGCGTCTTTGTAAAATTCACGAGCAAGGAGCTAAAAGCAATAAAGTATTTGAAATCATGCGTTATTACGATCAATTTGATCCAGAACCGGATATTAAGTTAGATTTAGTCCTAACAAAATTGTGGTTTGATGCTTTAAAAGGCTGGTATATTTCGAGTAAAATGTTATCTGATAATTTGAAATTATCATTAAATGATGCCAGTTGGAATTTTGCTGATGAACTAAGTAATTCTTATTCAATTTTTTATTGTGATGGTTTACTGAAAAAATTAGAAAAAAAGTATTTTAACATTCTTAATTTTAGACTGTTAGATAAACATGATCTAATTACAAAATATGTATCTTGGTTAAAAAAACTGGAAGATACTAATAAAGATTTAATTAATGCGTATAATATTGATTTTTCTAAAGATTCTGGAGCTGTAGTGTATGCTTATAGTAACGTGTTACCAAATATTTTTCCTGATGTTTGGCTCAATTCACTTATGGAATATGCTGATTTTCAAAAAAAATTTAATAAAACACAGAAAAAATTAGAACAATTAATTACTTTTTATAATAACAAAAAAAATAGTGACCCAAAAGCACTTGAATATTTAAGAAAATTAAAAAATATACGAATGTCAGAGCATAGAAAACAGGATGATACCTTAAGATATTATTTATTTTCTCGACCTGTTGTATATTACACTAATTACAGGTATTCACAATATAGTGAAGCAACTAGCTTAGTTTGGTTTGATGATAAAGATGCCATGCATAATGCAGCAATACAGCTTTCAAAATTAACTCCATTTATTCCATATTTAGACGAAGATACAGTAAAATATGTGATGAAAACTCAAAGAATATTTAAAGACAAATTTGGAGAGAAGGAATACACAGATATTGTTACGGAATCTAAGTTGTTACCGAATAACTGGGCAAATGTATTTAAAAAACTGACTCCGCCTTGAGAATATACGTTACTCACCCAACTCGGCTGTTTGAACTATTATATAATGAGATAAATAATGAGTTTCGCAGAAATTTCATGATGTCCCCGGAACGTCCATGTCCCGTTGACTAATCAATTTTTCAGCGAAACCGGTTATAATTGCCCCGACACGTCCGGTCTCATCGGGCGACTCTGCACTGAAGCAGCTCCGTCCCATCGACTCCTCCATGACTTAACGGTGAGCTTGTTCAAAATTTCAAGAAATGCACTCCGTTTAACTATTTCTTCAAATTTAAGAACTCTCACGCAAGTCGCGGACTACTCGACTTCGGCTTCGCCTCTCCATGTCTCGCAGCGTTTGGTTTAAAAGCATCTTTTCCAGAAGAAATATATACCAAAAAAGTCTCATCATTATAAATTTAGTCGGGTTACGTTATCTCACTTTGTTCAATAAGCTAACTCGACCTACATACTTTAAATTTATCATTTTTATCAATTTGTTGTACCACCCAACTTAAACTAGAGAAATTTTTATGAAACCCTTATTTTGGATAATAATCATTGCTTCATTGACTCTGAACTTAAACAGTTGTGCGAGTTTGAATGAGTGGGCTGCCAAAATGAAAGAAAGAACCTACAATAGTTATACCAATCAAGCTTTAGTAGAATGGTATCGAAAGCAGTTCCTGCCCAAAATGAATGAACTTAGAAAAAAATCAGACTACGGAATGTATGTCATTGAAAAGGTAAACCAAGAATTTTTAGGCGTAAAAATCGACTACACTGAGGAAATGAATTATAACTATCACGATGATTATGCCCATGTTCACAATAATGCTCTGAACTGGTACAAACAATACATTCAACAACAGGGTGGTTTTATACAAGGATATAAACCTGCATTGGCAAAAGCTATTATTAAAGTTAGCAATTTAGGAATGATTGAACATCATAATTTACGTGGTTGCCATTTTGAAAGAACCTTTATTGCCAAAGTAAATCATCAACTTGATTCTGCTTTTCTTGATGTGACTTGCTATTATCCACATCCGATTATTAGCGAACGCAATGTGAATAGTACTTATGGGTGGATTGCTGTTTTGGACGCACCCATTCTACGTCAAGCTTTAGATAGGCTCCCTAATTCTTTACTAATGGAAACCCAGATTAATTATTAACCAAAGTTTTTCAAGAATGCTTCCTATCTTTAAATGTTATCAATAATTTACAATACCACATTTATTCATGGAGCATACTTTAAACCCACATTTGGTTTTAAGTTTCTGAAAATCCGTTCCACTCCATTCCCGAAACAACTGTTCACTATGTTTGTAGGGATATGAAGGTTGCTGTTTCTATTGATTAACAATTGTTAAACCATGAAATTCATAAGGTGTATAAGCGAAGCTTCATACACCAAAAATTTAAAAAGGTGCATGATGCTATTGCTTATGCACCCTACCAAATTATAAGTTTGTTAATTAAACATATACGGCTTATAGCATTATTATACCTTGAATTAAAACAAGTATTGTATTAATATATATTCTAGGACTTACACATTGACAAAAGTTAAAAAACATTAATTTTTTGTAAATTATAATATTTATAACGTAATTATTGTTCCCAAACTCCTGTTTGGGAACACAATGCCATTTATAGCTCTGCTTTGAATTTAGGTAAGATATATCATTATTAACGATGAAGCGGAGCTTATTGGCAGTGCGTCCCAAACAAGAGTTTGGGAACGATATTTCGATATTTAAACGGTTTCATTAAATGTTTGTCTTGTCAATGCGTAAGTCCTATATTCTATATAAAATTCACATATTAACCAAGATTATTAATGCCAAATGCTCGCAGTGTAGCCACCAAAATATTAAACCAAGTTATATGGCAAAGACGTTCTTTAACTGATTGTTTATCTAAGCAATTGCCAAATTTAACTGATACCAGAGAACGAGCTTTAGCTCAAGAATTATGTTATGGAGTATTACGCTGGTTATTGCGATTGCAAGCAATATTGCCACAACTATTGCATAAAAAAATGAAAGATAGGGATATTCAAGTATTGTTATTAATCGGTTTATATCAACTTATCTATCTACGTATCCCTTCTTATGCAGCGATAGCAGCCACTGTTGAGGTGACTAGAGATTTGAAAAAAACTAAAACCACTGGTTTAGTCAATGCAATACTGCGTAATTTCCAACGTAATAGCGAAAAAATTTTAGCAACAGTGGATAAAAATATAGAAGCAAAACTTTCTCACCCTAACTGGATATTAAAACGTTTACAGACTGATTGGCCCAATCAATGGGAGGATATAGCAACTGCTAATAATACCCATCCACCTATGACTTTAAGAATCAATACCAAAGTTATGGCACGGGATAAATATATTGATAATCTTCAACAACTTAATATTGAATCATATCTGACACCTGATACAAGTTATGGAATTACTTTAAAACAGCCTACTGATGTGCGAAAATTGCCCGGTTTTAATGGTAAAGATGCTTATGTATCAGTGCAAGACGGAGCTGCTCAACTGGCTATAGAATTACTTGATGTGCCTAGCAATGCTAAAGTATTAGATGCCTGTGCTGCTCCCGGTGGTAAAATGGCTCATTTGTTAGAATGTCATGAAGTAGAATTATTAGCACTAGATAATCAAGCAGAACGAGTTGATTTATTGCATAATACTTTACAACGATTAAACTTAACCGCTAAAATCAAACATGCTGATGCTTGTCAACCGGAAACGTGGTGGGATGGAAAATTATTTGACCGTATATTATTGGATGCACCATGTTCTGCTAGTGGAGTTATTCGCCGTCATCCTGACATAAAACATTTGCGTAAACCAGAAGATATTGCTAATCTTGTTCAACAACAGGCTACTTTGCTGGAAAAATTATGGCCATTACTAGCACCTAATGGAAAATTATTATATGTTACTTGTTCCGTTTTTGCTGAAGAAAATCACTTGCAAATTAAAATTTTTTTAGCAAAACAAACTGATGCTCATGAAGTAAAACTGAATTGTGGACAGTCACAAATATATGGCCGACAAATTTTACCCGGAGAGTTTGATGGATTTTACTATGCTTGCCTTGCCAAAACTTAATTAGACTTATATCTTAAGTCCCAGAACTACTCATGTCAAAGTTGCTGAATAAACTAGGAATTATTATATTAGTTTTTTTATTACATAGTCCTTGTTTTGCCGAATTTTCAATAGATTATGCTGAAACATCTCTTATTGATGGTGTGTATGTATTAGATGCAGAACTTAATTTTAATTTGACTGAGGTTGCTATAGATGCTTTACAAAATGGTGTATCACTACCATTGGTATTAACTGTTGTTGTTAAACGTAATAGGTGGTATTTATGGAACAAAAAGATAACCACAATAAAAAAAGCATATGAATTAAAATATTACGCTTTAAGTCGGCAGTATAGTCTTAAAAATTTAGCCACTAATAATAAAGAAAATTTCCCAAATTTATATGCGGCTATTGATTATTTAGGTAAGATAGAAAAATTACCTTTGTTAAAACAATATGTTCTTACAGATTCTATTGATAAATATTGGGTATATTTACAAATCCATTTGGATATAGAATCTTTACCAGTCCCATTACGCCCTATAGCTCACCTATCCTCGCAGTGGCGTTTAAGCAGTAGTTGGTATTCATGTCACTTACAACCTTAAAAAATCAATTAAATGCTGGACTAATAATAGGTTTGTTTGTCATATTGTTGGCTTCATTGTTAATGATAGTTTCGGCTCTACAAAACTCGGAATATTTTGCTAATTTTTACTCAATTCTATTGTTAATTAACATTATAGCGTTAGTGACTTTATTAACTTTAGTGGTTTTTAATTTAAAAAATCTTATTCGTCAACTGCATAGAGTTGGAGCAAGATTAACTATCCGTTTAGTTAGCTTATTAGTTATATTATCAATCATTCCAGTAATAATAGTCTATTATTTTTCCTTGGAATTTTTACATCAACGTTTAGATAATTGGTTTGATATCAACGTGGAACATGCATTGACAGATGCTTTTGAGTTAAGTCAAGCAACTATTGACACCAGAATGCGAGAAGCCAAAAAACAAACTTTAGCTGTTGCGGAAGAAATTGGTTTAAAATATGGTGATATAAGTTTGTTACTTAATGAATTAAGAGAAAAAAGTGGAGCATCAGAATTAACTTTGTTGACACCTAACGGACGGATTATTTTATCCAACAGTGCTGATACTGGCTATTTGTTGCCTAATCGTCCTAATGATAGTGTGTTGTTTCAACTAAAAAAATCCAATAATTATATCAGTTTAGAACCACTTGCTGACCAAGGTTTACATATTCGAGTAGTGATAAAACTATCGCAAATTAAACCGGTTCGTTTATTACAAGCCATATTCCCCATTCCAATTCGTATCCGAGAATTAGCTGAAAATGTTGAAAATGCTTTTATTAGTTATAAAGAAAGAGCTTATTTGTACAAACCTTTAAAAATGAGTTCAACTTTAGTCTTGTCCTTAGTGTTATTACTGAGTATTTTCAGCACTATATGGATAGCATTTTTTGCTGCTAGACGTTTGGTCGCTCCATTAAATCATCTGATAGAAGGAACTATAGCCGTTGCGGAAGGTGATTACACTAAAAAATTGCCAATAACATCTATGGATGAATTAGGTATTTTAGTTCAATCTTTCAATGATATGACTGACAAAATAGCTCAGGCCCGTGATGATGTTAAACATAGTCAACAATTGGCTGATAGCCAGCATACTTATTTAGAAGTGGTGTTAGAACGTTTGTCTTCTGGAGTGATTTCTTTAGACATGGAAATGCGATTGCGGACGGCAAACCCTGCTGCTGCTATGATAATGGAATTGCCGTTAAATGAATTGTTGGGGCAGACTTTAACCAAGTTACAAAAGGAATATTCTATATTGCGTCCTTTATGCACTGCAATTTATCCGTATTTATCTAATTATGCTCAAGATTGGCGAAAAGAAATAACAGTATTCGGAGTAAGGGGACGTAAAACTTTAATATGTCAAGGTACTCAATTACAGCTTTCTGGACATGGTTATGTTATTGTATTTGATGACGTAACAACTTTAATTCAGGCTCAACGCAATGCGGCTTGGAGTGAAGTAGCACAACGTTTAGCTCATGAAATTAAAAATCCTTTAACACCAATTCAATTATCAGCCGAACGGTTACGATATAAATATTTAAAAAAATTCCCAGCAGATGAAGTTAAGCTTTTGGATCGAATGACACATACTATTATCCAGCAAGTTTCTGCTATGAAGGACATGGTTAATGATTTTTCTAACTATGCTAAAGCTCCGTCAATTAATAAAGAATCAACTAATTTAAATCAACTTATTGAAGAAGTATATGATTTATATCGTGATATATCAATCCCAATTAATGTTGGTTTAGATCAAAGTATCCCAAATATTGAAGCTGATCGAGGCCATTTACGACAAGTTTTACACAATTTGATAAAAAATGCACTAGAAGCTCAAACTACTGATAATGAAATTGATATAACTACAGATTACTTAAAAAAATATGGAGTTGAATGTATAGAATTACGGCTATCTAATCAAGGAACTATCATTCCAGATTCTCTTATGGATAAAATTTTTGAGCCGTATGTCACCACAAAGGCTAAAGGTACTGGATTAGGTTTGGCTATTGTGAAGAAAATTATTGATGAGCATAATGGTACTGTGTGGATCGAACAGGATGAAGACATCTGTGTGGTTATTCGGTTGCCAGTTGCTGATCGGACTTGTAAGTATATTGATAAAAGGTACTGAGCGGTTAAAAAGGTTAGCACGACAAATAAGCGAATAAATCTTACTCTTTGTTTATTTTGTTAACTCTATAATATTAGGATAAATGGTAGTCCCCCAGAAAGTAGTGATGTATTGCAATACCAAATAGCTCCTACTATGATTTGACAGTTTTTTGGAAAAAGAAAGGGTTTTACGAACCAACCACTACTTTCTGGAGGACTATCAAATAAACACCCAAACAAGATAATTAGCAAATCCAAGAAAGGCATACAAGATAATTGTCGAAACCGCAGCCAAACCTTGCAGATACATTTTTAGCTTTTGCCATTCTGATTCTTTAAATGTCATAGGATAAACAACACCAGGTGGATATTCTAACTTTTCAAAAGCCTGATCCATTGCTTCCCGGTCATTAAAAAATTTGGTTAATTTTGCCGAAGAATGGAGATAACGAGACTGTATACCTCTAACAAATCCCTCTAAAAGCCAAAAACCCAGCAGCAAAATAGCTCCCAAAATAACAATGGAAGAATTATTGGTTGTAAATGCCCAGCCAATCACCGCAACCCAAACAGTTACACAGGCTGTCTTGATTTTAGCCAGAATTTCATCCAAGCGAGCGATGTGGCGTTGTAATTCTTCAGCACCATCTTCAAGTAAGTTAGTTTGGACCTTAAAACGTTTAATATTGCTCATATTTTGGAAATTCCGTAAATTAAAATGATGAATAATAACATAAATACCCCTATCATTTTCCAGAATGAAATTGGTGCTGAATTTCTTGATAACCGATTTGTTTTTTTCGTGTTAATTGAAATTCTATGGTTTCTTGGTTTAAGTTTGTGTTCAATACTATTTTGAGATTTAACGCCTTCAATAGTTGCATTGTAAGCTTTATATTTACCTTTTGAGGCTGTTAATAAGTGATAGTAAATAATATCACCAACTTTAGGGCGACGATTTATTTTGCCAAACGCACTTATGTGAATAAATATATCTTCACCACAATCTTCTGGTAGTATAAAGCCAAATCCCCTTTCATCTTTCCATGTAAATAAAACACCTTTTTGCAAGGTATCTTGTGCTTTGATTTTCATTTGATTACTTTCCACTATCAACTAAAAACTGCACAATCATATCCAATTCCTTAACCTTCATTTTCTCAGCAAAATCGGTTGGCATAATTGGCGGGAAACCTTCTGCAATCACTGCATTTGGGTCAACTATACTTTGTCTGATTTCCTCAACTGAAAGCCGACTAGCAACCGTTCGCAAATCAGGCCCAACTGGAGATTCAGTTTCCAACACCGAATGACAGACCGTACAACCAAATTGAACTAAAGCAGCTTCAGCAGTTTTTGCCATTGCTGGTTCATTAATTTGAATGGTAATCTCTGATTGAGATGTGGTTGGAGTTGCTTCTTCAGTTGGCAAAGCCACTGTTACTAAATTACCATCTTTAGCTTGCATGAAAGCAATCACAGCATTTATTTCCAGTTCAGATAGTTGAATCGGAGCCTTATCAACAGTTGGCATAGGAGATTCAGTGTCATTACTACCTTTCTTACCAAACCCTTGCACAACATAAATACTTGGTTGCAACATAGATTCTCGCAAATAAGCTTCAACATCTTTAGCTGAACCTTGATAACGTGAATCAGCCATCCGTTCTGTCGAAGTTTCCACCATATTTAAAGCCAAAATATCTGGAGCCCGTCCCATATTATTATGACATAAAGTACAAGTTCCTTTACCTTGAAACAATTCTTCACCCAAAGCAATAAAACTTTCTTCAGTAAATGCACTGGGGTCAATAATTTTCTCAACCGGAGCTTCACCTTCCACTTGTGGCAACAGATTAGCGATAAGGGTAAATACCAAAGTTAAACCTAAACTAAAACCAAGTACTTTAACAATTACTGGCATTATCCACCTCAGGTACTTGTTTGGTATTGGACAACGAAGCAATCCAGAAAATAAATACAATAATTAATAAAAATAACACAGTAGCAATAGTCATCATGTTACCAGCATGACCAATAGCTGGAATGTAATTCTCTGGTGAATTGTCTTTCATCACAGTGTAAACATGCCAATTAGTCCGCACACTTGAACGCACATAACCCATGAGAGCCATCAACCAAGTGAATGCAACTGGTAGAGCGAACAAAGCATATTGAGAGAAATTATTTACTTTGCCCCAAGTCGAAGGTAAAGTTTTAGCATTTTTGAACATTAAGGTATCAATTATAACGCCGCCAATAATCACAATTAACGTAGAAGCAACCTGCATAACACTTGAGCCAACTTTGTATACAGTATTGGTGAAATAGCCATAGTAAACTCCTGCAAAGATAATATTAGCAATTGCAATAACATAGATAGCAACCATTAACGCATTGCCAGCTTTGGCCCAAGAAACTGTTATTACTTTGTCTGACCGTCTATATAATTGGAAAGATAGGAAAGTGGCTATCAACATTAAATTGACTGCAATATTTTTGGCTGGCATGATGCCAAGTGGCCCAAGAGTATGGTGATGACTACCGCCCAATGTTGCCACTTCGGAAGGAGTTAATATCAAAGTATGCGGTGTCACCCAAATCAAAAAGCCTACTATCAATACCAGAGCGATATATTTTATCATCCAAGTATAACGTTCTGAACCTTCGCAGCGTGACATACCCGACCACAGATAATAGTTTGCCGATAGTAAAATTGTGCCGATAAGAATAGCTTGTACTACAAATAGCCATGCTAAAATCCCTCCCATTGCAGTTATGCCCATTTGTTGGGAATAAGCATAAATTTCTGCCATGAGCCAATAACCAGCAAAAGGTAAAGGTAAAAAGGCAAGTACCGCAATAAAATTAGAGGTATAACCCATCCAGTCATAATGAGCTTTCTCTGCCATAGTTTTCGCACTGAGGAATTTATAAGCAGCATAAGCTCCAACAACTGCTCCACCAAATGCTATATTGGCTAAAACTCGATGTAAATTCAATGGATTCCACAATGGCCCTTTCATTATTTCCCAAATACTACCAGTGACAGCTCCCACTTCATTTATCCCAGATGGAGCCATCATAAAAGTAGCCCAAGAATTCGCTACCACGAGTAAAGTTGTGCCAACAGCATTGAGTAATAAACCTATCGTGAGATGTCCCCATTTGGCCTCACCATAACGCATGGCATTCCAGCCGTAATAGTAAATATAGAGCAATGCACTTTCCGCAAAGAAAAGGCCAGCATATACTAATGTTTGGGTGTTAAATACTCGCATCATATAGGCCATGAATTGCGGATATAATAAAAACAGAGCAAAAGCCAGTGAACCACCAAATAATGCCGTGATGGAATAAGCGGTTATACTGATTTTCATGAACTCATGAGCCATGTCATCATAACGGTCATCTTTATATTTGAAACCAATAAATTCAATCACTAATACAAAGATTGGCACAGCAAGTACGAAGGCCGCAAAAAATAGGTGCATTTGAGCCAATATCCAAACAACGGAGCGACTGCTAAAACCCATATTCGGATAATCGCTGCGTTTGAGTTCGGGAGCTGGTGTTAAAGTGGTTTCGGTATTGGCCACTACTTCTGAGCTGTTACTAGCTATTTCTGCTAATGAAGGGGTGACAAAACCAACCAGCAATATAATTAATAATATCAATCTTATGTGCATAATTTATTGGGCCGGAGTCATATTTAAATTAAGTGGTAAACCTTGAATTGCCATAATAAAATGGTCAAGGCCATAAAATACCAGAAAAGTCAGAATAAACGCTCCAAGCACAACTACAACAGTATTATCAAGCAATGATTTCATTTAACTTCTCCTTAATGATGGATTGGTGTTATGCCGTGTGAATAAATTAACAACCACCAGAAAAAAATGAGGATTGCTACTAATGTCGTATAAAAAAGTTTTGCACCCCATTTGCTGGGAGCTGGTTTGTTATCGTCTTTCATGATAGTTCCTGTTTAATAAAAATTGGGGTAGTCCTATAAAAAATAATGATACAAATTTATTATGATGTTATTTTATCAATTTATATTTCTATAGTTTTTCAGATAAATAATTTCACTTAAAACCTACGAGGTTTCCAAAACCTCGCAGGTTTCACACGAATATATTTTTATTAATGTCTATATGTAGGATAAAAAAGTTGTAAGCTGGGTAGAATGATAACAAAACCAAGTTTTTTCAAGGATTTGCATAATTTAACTTTATTCTACCTATTCTATGTTTAATCATTTAAAATCAGTCGATTATATTTTTTGTTCTGTACGAAGAATTTATACCTAAAAATAATATTTTGCTTGAAAGAAATTGGTTAGTCAACTAAAATAAATAGTATTAACCATTTTAATTTAACAAGGAATATAGTTATGAAATACTTAAACTTATTTATATTATTGATATTAACCAACAGTTTATATGCTGAAATAACGTTAGATAATACATTTAACAATGGTGGAGTTTTAGAAGGTCCTGACTATGCAATTGGAGCAGAATTAGGTCAACAACATGGCAGTAATTTATTTCATAGTTTTGCTCAATTTAATCTTAATCTTGACGAAAATGCTACTTTTTCTGGTCCTGATAACATAAGTAATATTATCAGTAGAGTAACTGGTGGTTCAGTTTCCAATATTGATGGCACACTCACCAGCACAATTCCAAATGCTGATTTTTATTTGATCAATCCAGCCGGTTTAATATTTGGTCCTAATGCAGTACTAGATGTGCAAGGCTCTTTTCATGCAAGTAGTGCTAATACTTTACATTTACAAGATGGTGGTCAATTTAATGCTACTAACCCACAAAATAGCAATTTAACTGTTGCACCAGTGGCAAATTTTGGATTTTTAACCGACTCTCCGGCTTCATTGTCAGTTAATGGTAGTAGGGGTGTTGTTGTTCCAATCGGTAAAACACTCTCACTTACTGGTGGAGATATAGAAATTAATAAAAGTAGAATGATGGCAGCATCAGGAAAAATTAACATCACTAGCGTTGCTGGTCAAGATAAAATATCTGTAGCATCTCCAACACCTAAACAAGCAGGTGATGTGACTGTGAGAGGTTCATTAGTTACTGTTAGCGGTGGCGGTGGCTCGGGTGGTATTTTTATCAGGGCTGGCAAATTGTTAGTAACAGATGCCAGTGTTATAGCTGCTAACACCATGGATGCCAATGACGGTGGTAGTATTGATGTACAAGCGAATGAGTTGATAGCTAATAAAGCTGGTCGTTTTATGACTTCAGCAGTTGCATCTGGTAATGGTGGCAATATTACCATTAAAGTTAAAGGAAATGCTGAATTTTCTGACGATAAAATTCAAGCTAATGGTTCCTTTATCACCTCTGGAATTAATTTATCTTCAAGAAGTAGTGGTAATGCTGGCAGTTTAAATATGAAAACTGGTAGTTTAAATATGAAAAATGGAGCTTCTATTAGTACTACAGTATCTGGTTCTGGTCAAGGTGGTAATATTAATATAAAAGCTGTTGATAATATTAATTTTTCTGGTAATGGAGTTATTGGGCAAGCTAGTGCTATTCAAGCAAACACAAGAAGTAAAGAAACAAATGCTGGTAGCGGTGGAGCTATTAATTTAGAAGCCAATAAAATTCAACTGAACGATGGTGCTTTAATTGCTTCTAATGCAATAGGTACTGGTAAAGGAGGAACAATAGCGATGCAGGCTAATAATATTACCTTGACTGGTGCTGATAAAAAAGGACGTAACAGTAAAATTTCAAGCCTAGTTTATAGCTCTGGTGATGGTGGTACTATCACATTAAATGCCAAGCAATTAAATATTCTGAATGGTACAACGATTAATGCGACAAGCATTGGAACTGGTCAAGGTGGTAATATTAATATCCAATCAAGTGGTACTATTAAGCTTGAAGGTGTAGATGGTTCCAAATATGGTAGCCTCGTTAGTGCTGATTCTCTAGGTAAAACAACCAATGCTGGTGATGGTGGAATCATTAAAATATCTGCTAATAAACTCCAATTATTTGATGGAGCTCAGATAGGAACTAGTACTTCTGGATATGGTCAAGGTGGAAAGATTGAAATTAATGTTAAGGAAGCTATTTTTGCTGGTAAAGATCAAGCTGACGATCATCCTTATCGTAGCGGTATTTTTACCGATTCAGCAACTATTGGTGATGCTGGTACAATCGTATTAAAAGCTGATAGTTTAAAATTAGATGCTGACGCTTTAGTGACTGCAAAAACTTATGGAATTGGTAAAGGTGGTAATATCACTATACATTCTGATAGTTTACGTTTAACTGGCAATAGTCTTATAACTGCTCGTAGCGATGGTTCTGGTGATGCTGGTAAAGTTCAACTGACACTTGGTAATATGTCTATAATTAACAGTAATTTAACAACATCGGCTTTAAATTCTGATGGTGGTGATTTATCTATTAATTCATCTGGTTATGTTTATCTTTCTAACAGTCAAATTTCTACTAGTGTAAGTGAAGAATTTGGAGGTGGGGGTAATATAACTGCGAATCCAGAGTTTATTGTATTAAATTCAGCAACAATTTTTGCTAAGGCTAAAAAAGGTATTGGTGGTAATATTAATGTTATCACCACCGGTATTTATAACTTTGATATGACACCAATTACAGAGGTTATTAACGCATCTTCAGAGTTTGGGCTTGATGGTATTATAACTATTGAAACGCCAGATGAAAATTCGGCTGAAAGTTTATATATTATGCCAGCTAGTTTTTTTGATGCAACTGGGTTGCTTAATACTCCTTGTGGTCAACGGGTTGCTACAAATTTAAGTAGCTTTATACTTAAACCAAGTGAAGGAACTCCATCCTCATTTGCTGATTTATTACCAAGTGGCCCATTATTAGCCGAACAGTTAGATACAAAAGCTCAAATTTCAATGAATTGGACTCCTCCAACTACATTTAAAGTTAAATCATCTTGCTCCGTATATGGAAAGCAGTTAGTTATTTGATTTGTAAATTCTGTCATTTTTAATTGTGAAGAAGCCAATGAATGATAAATGCTTTTTTGATACCAATATCTTAGTTTAATGAAGAGGAATACCGCAGAGCGGTATAGTAGACATTCCCAGCCGTCTCATCGTTATACATAAGTCAAAATATAGGGTGGGTAGCCCTTTATTATCCACCATTAAACTTTGTGGTAGGCAATAAAAAACATTACCCATACTACATAAAATCAACTATTTATGTATAACAATGAGTGGCAACGCTGGATTATCAATAATAACTAATGGTAAAATTTGCAATCCAGCCCGTTGTTTAGCCAAACTAAAAATATGTGGATGGCTTTCCGCCAGATTCTCCGGCGATTGAATGATTAATGGTGAAGCTGTGGTTTTTGACATAGTTTATTCCTTAAGTTGATTGTTAGAATCATAATTTATAGGATTAAAGCTAAAATTGATTGTTATCACCGCTCCAAAGTCAGCCACTTAGTTAATTAACATAGCTTTTTAACAAAAAACTACGACTCATTAACTTGTTTCAAAAAATGATTATAAACTGTATTACTATACCAACGACCTTTTTGAATCATTTCGTCTAATAACGGTTTAACATTTTTTATTAAACCACGTTGCTTTGCCATAAATAATACTGAAAGCGTTCCAATTACATTAATTTTCTGGGATTTTGCCATTTTATACCCAAGACGCTCATCAATAATTAAAACATCAGCATCTATTTCAATAGATAAAATAATAGCCTCAGCTTCACCCAAATCTAATTCATTTAATAAAAAGCCAAGATATTTAGTACCAATCACTTCTACAGTTTGAAAATATTCAGAATCAATCTCTTCATAACCAAAAGCTTCTTTACTTTTTATTTCTTTATATACTGCATTAGGAATGTAAATTTTTCCAAACAACTCTTTCAATAACAATAACTTATTAACTGAAGCTAATGAAATAATTGGAGTTGTATTTGAAACAACTTTCATTTCATTAAACCCAATGTATTTTGAGCATCAGTCACCATATCATTGACAATTTCTAAATCATAATCAAAAATTGGTTCTTTTTCAGTATTTAATCGTTGAATAAAATCTAAACGGTTATAACCTGCTAATTCTGCTGCTTTACCAAGGCTAAGTTTGTTATCTCTATAAAGTGTTAAAGCATAGGAAAATAACATATCTTTAACAAAACATTCCTTATCTACTTTTAAAGACAAAAAAACTGAATTATCTATGTTGAAGTTTATATTGGTAAACATATTTTGTTTCCTTTTGTTTGCATAAAATTACATATTAAATATAGACTTAAAACTTATTTTCACCTTTCCAAAGTATACCGCAAATCCACCCCACTCTGCGTCCCAGTCTCCGTTTCCAAAGTCAAACGTTTAGTCAATTGATACCGCATTTTCAACAGATTACTGCCATCAAACAAACCAATACCATAACTAACATACAACTCAGGAGTCAGATATTTACCCAACACAAATGCAGCATGTTCAACCCCATCCTCAGAAGAAATTCCAGCTTCATCCAAACCAAAATCATCGCCAATTTTCTTGCTTATTGAATTAGCTTTGCTAAGAGGTAACTCGGCAGCCGCAGCCAACAATAAATCACCACCACTAGAACCGGCTTGAGCTGCTGGTTTACCCAACACAATATACGACAACATATTGCTCTCATCCATCGAAGGTTCAGAATATAAATCCATCTTTAAATTCTGAGCTGTACCATTGATATGCAAGCCAGAAATCACATCTTCATCCCCTCGAATTCGAGTTCCACCAGCCAAAACCACCTCTTCACTAGCATTACCTCTACCAACAATCCTACGGAAAGCCCGAATATCTAAACCCGGATTTTCAATTGGGCCACCAGCAAAAAATATCTTGCCCTTATTTATGGTTAGATTCTGGCCATAGGCTTTAAAAGTCCCGTCAATCCACAGTTCACCATTACCGATAGTGGCTTTACCCGGCTCATTGCTGGCAGTCAAAGTGCCTCCAATCCGACTTTTAACCCCAGATCCTTCAAAGGTGATATTATCGCCAAATATAACCTTAACATTGGTCGCTATCTGCATCGCACTTGGTTTTGCAACTGGTTTCTCAGCCTGCTGCTCATCGACAAATATTATATCGTTGGAAATCGCCACTGCCCCACCACCACTGGAACCTTTCGGTGGAGTGAAAGCTGCTTCTGGAATTAGCAATTCGCCAATCACCGCAATATTTTCTGGAGCCAATTTGATATTTATATCAGGAGAAATCAACACCCACGCATTGGGCATGTTGACCACCTCAAAATCATTGCCATTAATATTTATTTCAGCATCCCATTTAGTGAAAGAAGGTAAATTGGCTTGACCTTTAATATTCAATTGGCAAGTGGCAGAATCGCATTCCCCAGAACGAATGCCAGCATCTAAATATATTTTTTCGCTGCCATCACTGCGTAAAGCTAAATTGAAATCTTTCAGTATCAAGCCTAAATTAGGTAATTCAGCAGCTACATCAATAACTTGAATTTTACCTTGTATTTTAGGTTTTTCCAGCAAACCAGCCACATTTAAGTCAATTCCAACTTGACCTTTAGTATTCTCAGCTTGCGGCACAAAGGTTGGCAGAATATCTAAATCACCAAATTTAGCAGTTAAATTAGCTTTAATCGGTTGCTTACCTTTCGGCGGTACATGAGTTAGTTTGGACATTTTGATTTGACCATTGATATTGCTGCGGTTCAGCATTTTTAATTTTAAACCACCATTAAGACCTTTATTATTGATTTTTAAGTTTAAATCACCACCAGCAAATTTTAATTTTTCCACTTTATCATCAGTTATCATGGAAAAAACTCCGGGAGCAATTTTTATCTCTACATCAGAATTTATCTTGCCATCAGGACGTAAAGTTGTTTGTAAACCACCGTTGATAGCACCATTTTTGATATTCATATTTTCAGGTAGGAAAGCTTGCAATAATTCCAAGGATAGCTTCTTAATATCAACTTTTAACTCACTACCAGATTTACCAGACCAATCAGCTTTAGTACATAATTTACCAGCAGTTTTAGTATTTTGCAGACAAGCTTTGCCTAACTTAATCTGTTCCGCTGACAGCAATAAAGGAGTTGGTTTAGCAAGTTCCCAATTATCAGCTTTTTCGGTATTTAAATTAATCTGTTGCAGCATTCCTTGCCAACTTGACATCTGTTTTAAACCACCTTTTAGTTGTAGCATAAAATCATCGGTTGGCATGTCTAAACTAGCAGTTATCGTATGTTTAGGTAAACTACCATCACCTTTCAGTTCAATTTTATTAATTTCAGTTGCACCAGCAGATAAATTAGTTGCCACAATATCTAAAAACAACTTTTGTGAACCACGTAAATTAACATCCACATCAGTAGTTAATTTTTGCAATTTATTTTGTTGCATAACTATCGAATTAGCTTTCAATTGGGCTTTCACATGAGGTAAATTTAACGGCCCAGTCAGACTACCTTTACCAACAATACTGCCTTTCGCATCAGGCAAGAAAGCTTTCAAATCGGGTGCATTTATTTCCCAAGTTAAATCAGATTTATCTCCCAATTGACCATTGGCAATCAAATAAGTTTCTCCAGAAGTGAAGTCCAACTTATTGATTTTATAAACATCACCATCAATATTTATATCTGTTTCCAAGTTCAATGGATAATCACGCAACGTACCACCTAATTGGTTAATTTGCAGTTGAGTAACTAGCTTTTTATCCATCTTACCTTCAGTTTGGATATTCATTGCTAATTCACCCGGCCATTCTTTCCACTGTTTTCCGGGATTTAAATTTTCCCCCTGCAAAGTGAAATTCCAGTTAAGGTTGGGTTGCCATTGCACTTGACCAGATAAATCTAAAATTCCTTGTAAAATATCACCTTGCAAACTATTTAACTGCAAACTTTTATCATTGCCATTACCCATTGCTTGCCAACGTCCGGCCGGAATATCTTTACCTTTCAATTCGGTATCTAGTTGTAATTGATAAGATTTAATTCCACCTTCAATGCTGAAAGCTCCAGTTTTACTCTGTACCATCTCTCCACCATTCAGAGGCCATTGTAAATCTTGCCAATTAAGTACTGCGGTAATAATTTCGCCATCAGTAGTTCCAGAACCGCTTAAAGAAAGCTCCATACCAGTCTGCGGAATTGATATATCTAATTGATTTATCTCAAAACTGTCACCTTCCAATCCAGCTATTAAATTTGTATTGAGATTCAAACCTTTAGGCCAGTCAGGCCATACTTCTTTTAATACAATTTTATTAACATCCAAGTTTAATTGAGCGGCTAAAGTTGGTTGCCAATTGACTTCACCATTTGCATTAATTGCTCCTTGCAACGTTTTGGTATTTAACGAGTTAATTGTGAAATGTTCCAAATCACCTTGTCCAGACAGCTTAATTTTACTCACAGGAACCTGTTGACCATCAACTTGAGTGGTTATATTTAATTTATAATCTTCAGTATTTCCAACTAAAGTTATCTTGCCTTTTTTGCTAGTGACCAGTGAATTTTTGCCAACCAACGGCCATTGTAATGCTTTCCAATTAACCGTAGCATCAAAACTAGGAACCTCTCCCAGCAGTCCATCAGCCTGTAAGGAAATTTGGGCAGCAGTTTTAGGTAAATTAACCTTTAAACTTCTGACCTTAAACTTGTCACCATCCAGATTTGCCACCAACTTAGTATCCAACTTTAACTTATTTGGCCAATCTTTCCAGACTTCTTGTAAATTCAGTTTTTTAACGTCAAGATTCAATTGAGCCAATAGTTTAGATTGCCAATTGACCTTACCAGTTATATCAATCTTGCCTTTCAACAATTCACTGTGCAGAGATTTAAGGTTAAATTGTTGCAAATTTCCCTGTCCCAACAAACCAATATGAGTTTTAGGAACCTGTTGACCATCAACTTGAGTGGTTAATTTAACTTTATAATCTTCAGTAGTTCCAAACACATGCACTTGTCCAGTTTTGCTTGTTGCGATAGAATTTTTACCAACCAATGGCCATTGCAATTGCTGCCAAGCCAAAGTTGCATCAAAACTAGGAATCTTTCCGAGCGTACCATCTGCAACTAAACTAATATTCGCTTTAGTATCAGGTAGATTAACTTGTAAGCTTTCCAGTTTAAATTTATCATCATCCAAATTGGCTGCCAATTTAGTATCTAAACGTAACTTATCCGGCCAATCAGGCCATACTTCTTTCAGATTCAATTTTTCTACCGCCAATTCTAACTGTCCAACCAATTTTGGTTGCCAACTGATTGCTCCAACTGTATTTATTTCTCCTTCCAATAATTTAGTTTTTAAAGATTCCAGTTTAAATTGTTGTAAATCACCGTTGCCTTGCAAAGTTATTTGACTTGGTGGAACCTGTCCACCAGCAACTTGAGTACTCAAAGCAACTTGGTAATTTTGCATTGTTCCACTGACATCTACTTGACCTTGCTTACTATTAACCAATTCTTCTCCAATTAACGGCCATTGCAAACCTTGCCAATTTAAAGTAGCAGTTTTTATTTCCGGGTTATCTTCGGCAATAATTCCAGCAGCTTGCAGGGAAATTTTAGTATTAGTTTGTGGAATATTGACAGCTAAATTATCCACTTGGAAATTTTCACCATCCAATTTAGCCAAAAGTTTAGTATCAATTGTCAATTCATCCGGCCAATCGGGCCAAAATTCTTTAATCGAAATTGCTTGTATATCAAGGTTCACGTACCCTAACAATTTCGGAGTCCAGCTAAATTGCCCCTTAACATCCAGCAGACCTTCCAATAGCTCAGAATGGAGAGTGTTTATTATCACTTGCTGCTGATTACCTTGACCATTGATTCGCCAATTACTTGCTGGGATTTGCTGTCCATCAACTTTAGTTTGCAGGGCAAAATTATAGCTATCCAAACCACCAGTTACAGTTATTTTACCCTGTTGACTAATAACCATTTTTTCGGGAATATCCAGTGGCCAATATATCTCTTGCCAAGTCAATTTTGCATCCAGATTCAAATTGCCAACCAAATCAGTGACAGTTGTCTGTAAATCTATCGCTAACGGCTCATTTACTTGATGAGTTAATGTCATTTTTTCCATATCACCACTCAGTTCAGCTTGGCCAACTACTTTAAAATCTGGCAAATTAGCATTCCAGTCTAAATCCAGTTGCACTTTATGTGGCTTAACAAAACCAACATCACCAGCCAACTTGACATTAAATAATGGAGCAGTTACTTGAAAATTTTGCAGGGTTAAATGGTCACTTGTTTGCGATTGCAGGTTGATATTGTCGATAATAAACGGTTCTGCATCAGCAGTTTGGATGGAAATGTGGTTGATTTGAATATCATCCAACGCAATTTGCACTGGCAATTTTATATCGGGAATTTCTATTGGACCAGATTCTTTCTCAGGTTCTGGTTCTTCGACAGTTGGTTCAGATTTGGGTAAATGGATTTCGATATTATTGATATGCAATTGTTCTAAATGGACTTTAGCAGATAATAAAGCTCCAGCATCCCAGTCAAATACAAATGATTCAACTTTGGCTGTGGTCTCGCCATCTTGATAGGATAGGTCGTTGAAGCTAACTCGGTCGATGATACGGCCTTCTAATTTAGCAATTTTTAATTCACCCGGAGCAAAGTTTTTTGCTTGATTGCCAATGAATTGTAGGCCAGATTCGGTGCTTATAAGCCAAGTAACTGTGGCTATTATGGTTATAAGTAAGAATAAGATTGTTAGTAATGAGTATTTTAAGAAGCGTCGCATGGTAGTTAATGTTGGTATGTTTGAGAGTGTTATTATAATGAAATTTGAGAATAAATTAAAGCAGGGAAAGCTTTAACATAACGTAGGAGCAATCATAGCCTGTCGAAAAACAGCTATTTTGACTAATTTTTGTATCCCACTTTATGGATAGCAAACAATTAAAAGTTGAAAATTGAAAGTTATAGCATTTCCCGATTAAATAGATTACAGTAATACAAAATAAATAATTGATATTTTTTATAAATTTTAATTAAGAATTAACCATTCATAATTAATAATTGCTATAATAGATTCCACCGATTTTATCAGTGGCTATTCACATTCAATCCTTTCAAGATTTGAACAACCCCAACGGGGTTAAATTTGAATAGCCATAGGTGAAACCTATGGTACTTTAAAAATTAAAAAATGGGAAATTTTAAGACAGAATAAAAGCTGTTTTTAGACAGGCTAGAGCAATGCTTGCATCTAAAAAACTTGGGTAGTCCTACAATACGTAATGTTAAACTTGCTAGATATTTGAGACCTATCAGTTTTTTTGGAATTATCACTACTTTATGTAAGATTACTAACCATGTTACTCGTACTACATGGCTTGACCTACTAATTATTTGAATTTATAATGAGTTTTCTTAGAATAGGACTTACGCATTGGTAAAGCAATCATTTTATGAATTTGTTAAGATACAAATAGTTATAACAAATCGTATCAAATGCGTTATGTCCTATAGAAATCTACAATAGGAAATTGGAAATTAATAATGGAATTATTTAGTAGGGAAGTTTGGGCCTTATTTATGTTTGTTGTATTAATGTTAGCAATATTAATCGGTTATCCAGTAGCTTTTACTTTAGGGGCAGTATCTCTATTATTCGGTAGCATTTTCTTGGGACTTGGTTTTTTCGACTTATTGCCAATGCGAATCTGGGGCATAATGACCAATTTTACCTTGTTAGCAGTGCCATTATTTGTGTTTATGGGAATAATTTTAGAAAAATCTGGACTTGCCGAAGACTTATTGGAAACAATGGGAGCATTATTTGGCTCATTGCGTGGCGGTTTGGCTATTTCTATCATAATTGTAGGAGCTTTATTAGCAGCAACTACCGGTGTGGTCGGGGCAACTGTTGTTACAATGGGCATTATCGCTTTACCTTCCTTATTAAAAAATAATTACTCTCCCAGTCTTGCCACTGGAGTGATTGCTACTTCTGGCACTTTAGGGCAAATTATTCCTCCAAGTATCATATTGATTTTATTAGCAGATATGATTGGAGTGCCAGTAGGAAGATTGTTTCTTGGGGCGGTTATGCCGGGTATTTTATTAGTTGGATTATATTTACTTTATGTGGTGGTGAAAGCTTGGTTAGACCCAAAATCAGCTCCAGCTTTAAATACAAATGTACATATAGGTTGGCAGCAAGCTATAAAAACAGTGTTACCAGTATTACTGTTAATTTTTGCGGTGTTGGGAACAATATTTTTTGGTATAGCAACACCAACTGAATCAGCAGCTTTTGGAGCAGTTGGGGCTTTAATTTTAGCTCATAAACGCTTAAGTTTAAAAAATTTACAAGATGCTATGCAACATACCACTCGTTTGACTAGCATGGTTTTTTTAATTTTAATTGGAGCGACTGCATTTGGTTTAGTATTCAGAGGGATGGGTGGAGATAGGTTAGTACATGAAATCTTAACTCAATTACCCGGTGGAACTTGGGGATTTATGTTAATTAGTTTACTGATTGTTTTTATTTTAGGATTTTTTTTAGACTTTTTAGAAATTTGTTTTATTGTAGTTCCAATCCTCGCTCCAATAGCAGAGTTTTTTCAAATAGATTTACTTTGGTTTGCCGTATTAATTGCAGTAAATTTACAGACTTCTTTCTTGACTCCACCATTTGGTTTTTCATTATTTTACTTAAAAGCAGTGGCTCCACTAACCATGCAAATGACAACTATTTATAAAGGTATTGTGCCATTTGTTATTTTACAAGTGATTGGTTTGATATTGTTAATTTTATTTCCACAGATAACATTATGGTTACCAAATTTAGTAGACAGTTGGTTCAATCTTTAGTTTCGGGAAATCTGCTTCACTCCATTCCCGAAACAAATATCCAATTGGCGATAGTATTATAGCATTTCCCAATTGGATATACCGCATTTATATTAAGCAAGAATCTGATATTTTTATAGAATTTAATTAATAATTAACCATTCATAATTAATAATTGCTATAAAACGCCATTCGTGCGTGGCGTAATTCAAGTTCTTGCCAAATTAATAAGTCGAATACGTTGGCGAATTGAAAACGAAACTTTTAACACAAAATCAAGGTTATCATTTTGAACATAACTTCGCTCACGGCAAATAGTATAGCATTTCCCGATTGAATAGACCACAGTTATATTAAGCAAGAATTTGATATTTTTATAGATTTTAATTAATAATTAAGCATTCATAATTAATAATTGCTATAGATGTTTTACTGAGAAATTGATTAGTTCACAGAATTTTGACATTAACATGTCTGACAAATTTTATCCCACCTTAAACGATATTCGAAAATTTTTCCAAAATATATGAGAACCGATCTATATAATATATTAAAAGTTTCTACGGATGCCAGCCAACAGGAAATTAAGGCTGCAATGATAGAACTAGGTAAAAAATATGCAGTTAGAAGTCAAGTAGATCATTCAGCTCATGTACGTTTTAATCAAATAAAAGAAGCATATAAAGTCATTTCCAACCCATACAGACGGGCTAATTATGACAATTTTTTACAACAAAAAGAAGAGATTAGAAATAATTATGTTATTTTTAGTATAACTGATGTAAGAGCATATTTTAAACAAAAATTTATTCAAATATGGCAATTTATAACGTTACTATCAATTATTATTTGGCAATTTATAAAAAAACATTCAATAAAGATTTGGCAAATAACTAAGTCAACCAGCATTATAAAATGGCATTTAAGTAAGCGTAAGTCCGTCCAAATATGGAAAATTTCAAAATTATGGTTTTTTATTACAGTACAAGCAACTAAAAAAATTCAAGCTGGTGAACAATTAACCACTAAAGGTTGGCGAACTCTTAAAATAAAAGATGCTTCAATGTATATTCGTCGAACTTTGATAAGTGGTGAAAAAATTATTTACCAAGCTTATCCTCACTGGCTTTTTTACCTTGATGTAATAGGTTTAATCTTTTTTTTGAGTAGTAGTTATTTGTTATTAAATGAACCGGTTTTTATTCAACAGAACATTCCAAAAATTATATTGTGGATACCATGGTTAACTACAGATTATTTAGAAATATCAGTATGGAGTTTGGGGTTAGGAGTTCTTGTATTTATCGGTATTATGGTTATTTGGGAAGCATTTGTCGATAATAAAACTACCGAATTAATAATTACTTCAAGGAGGATATTGCATAAAACTGGCTTGTTAAACCGTACCGTTATTGATTTGAAACTAGGTAGATTTGAAAGTATAAAAGTTAAGCAAACTCTTGCTGGTAGAATTTTTAATTATGGAAGTATAACTATAACTGGTATGAGCAAAATGCAAACTACAGTACATCATATTGTGGCTCCGTTAAAATTTAAAAAACAACTATGGCAAGTTTTGGAGCAAGAAAGAACAGAACATTTACAGATATTACGCAATAAAGATATGTAGCAATTTACTATATTATTTGCAATGATATTGATTTTAAATTAAAATACAATTTTCAAACTCATAACTCAACATTTTGCATTGCAAGATGCTGAATTCTTGAATGCTTTCCCAACTTGCCAAGTGCAGAAAAGATAATTAAATAAAATCTATGCTTAACATATACAATACCCTAATCAAACAAAAACAACCATTAACCCCCATTAAACCAAATGAAGTCAGCATATATGTCTGTGGCATGACAGTATATGATTACTGCCACGTTGGACATGCCAGAGTTATGGTAGTGTTTGATGTTGTGGTACGTTATTTACGCTATCTTGGCTATAAAGTCAATTATGTCAGCAATATAACAGATATAGATGACAAAATTATTCAACGTGCTAACGAAAATAAAGAAGATATTAACGAATTAACCAACCGTTTCATCCAAGCCATGCACGAAGACAGTGATGCTTTAGGAGTGATTCGTCCAGATAATCAGCCGAAAGCAACTCAATTTATTACCGAAATAGTTACAATGGTACAGGATTTATTGAATAACAACTATGCCTATGTAACTGATACTGGTGATGTTTGTTATTCGGTCGAGCGTTTTGATAGCTATGGCAATCTGTCTGGTAAAAAACTAGCAGAATTACGAGCTGGTGAAAGAGTTAATATTGATGAATCTAAACAGAATTCACTAGATTTTGTATTATGGAAAGCAGCCAAACCTAATGAACCCAGTTGGGATTCACCTTGGGGAGCTGGTCGTCCGGGCTGGCATATTGAATGTTCAGCTATGTCAACTACCTGTTTAGGCAAACATTTTGATATACATGGCGGTGGTATGGATTTACAGTTTCCGCACCATGAAAATGAAATTGCTCAATCTGAAGCTGCAACCGGAGAAAAGTTTGTTAATATCTGGATGCATAATGGTTTTGTACGCATCAATGATGAAAAAATGTCTAAATCTTTAGGTAATTTTTTTACTGTTCGAGAAGTGTTGAATAAATACCAACCAGAAGTGTTGCGATATTTTATTTTAACTAGCCATTATCGTAGTCCCTTGAACTATTCAGATGCCGATTTGGATTCAGCCAAACAAGCTTTAACTAGACTTTACACGGCGTTACGTGGTTTATCAAGTAGTGATACCTGTCCAGATGATAGCTATAAACAACATTTTCAGGCGGTCATGAATGATGATTTTAATACTCCAGAAGCTTTGGCTATTTTGTTTGAATTATCTCATGCTATAAACAAAGCAAGAACTGATGATTTGCCATTAGCCAACCAATTAGCTAGTGAATTAAAACAGTTAGGTGGTATTTTAGGTTTATTACAAGCAGAACCAGAAGAATTTTTACAAGGTATAGCACAAGACTCAGGAGCTATTGAGCAGTTAATAACAGATCGCAACACAGCCAGACAACAACGAAATTGGGCTGAAGCAGATCGCATTCGAGATGAACTACAGAAACAAGGAATAGTTTTGGAAGACAATGCTCAAGGTACAAGTTGGCGAAAAATTTGAGAAATAGACATCTTTCCTAAATAAGTATATATACTTATTTTAACTGAGGTTACAGAAAGCTTTTATATTCCACCGATTTCATCGGTGGCTATTCACATTCAATCCTTTCAGGATAGTTAAAACGACCCCAACGGGGTTCACACTTGAATAGCCATAGGTGAAACCTATGGAATCAAATTAATTAAAATACTCTCTGCGTCAACCATCAGTTATTTAGGAAAGATGTCTAATGTCTTAACGACTGAACTTTGATATAACTTCTCAAAAATCGGGATACCAAATTTAACTTACAGTTTTTTGTTTTTAATTTGGTAAACTGCCGAAACTGTTATATTATAAGTTTAATATTTAAAAAAATAGGAAAATTATGAAAATATTTACTTACCGATGGTTTGTTGTACTTATTTACCTTCTGTTCACAAGCAATCTGCTTGCGGCTGAAACTCAAGAAGGCATATTTTGGCAGATAAAAAAATCTGGAGTTAGTCCAAGTTATATTTTTGGAACCATACATTCAGAAGATACTCGTGTCAATAAATTACCAAAGAAAATACGAACTTATTTTGATAAAGCGGATAGTGTGTCATTAGAAATGTTATTAGACATGCCTACAATGCTTAAAGCCTCTGCTGCTATGCTTTTTACTGATGAACAAACTTTGGATAAAGTGATTGATGCTGAATTATTTGCCAAAGTAAGTAAGATTTTAGTTGAATATCAAGTACCAGAAATAATAGCAAAAAAATTAAAGCCTTGGGCAGTTATAGCTACTCTCAGTACTCCACCTCCAGAATCTGGAGATTTTTTGGATTTGTTCTTGTATAAAGAAGCTATGAAACTTGAAATAGATGTCTATGGTTTAGAAAAAGTTGAAGAACAATTAGCTGTTTTTGAAGAATTACCGTTAGAAAATCAAATTCTTTTACTAAAAGAAACTGTAGAAAATATTGATGAAATGCCTGCTATGTTTGCCAAATTGCATGAATTATATTTAAAACGTAATTTAACAGAATTACAAAATTTTAGTATTGAATACATGTTAAAAAATAGTAAGAATAAATCCTTAACAAAAAAGTTTTACAAGAGGATAGTTGATAATCGAAATATAACGATGGTTGACCGTATGGCTAAACGTTTACAGGAAGGTAATGCATTTATTGCTGTGGGAGCTTTACATTTACCGGGAGAACAAGGGATACTTAAAATGTTAGAGAATAAGGGCTATAAAATCAAATCTATATATTGAGTGGCGGAGAAGGTGGGATTCGAACCCACGGAGGCTTTCGCCCTCAACGGATTTCAAGTCCGCGCCGTTATGACCACTTCGGTACCTCTCCTTAACTTTGAACATTATCTTAAAAAATAATGGATTTGTCAAGTTAAATACAGCAAACAACAATTCTTATTTAACCAAAACGGCTGATTTGTTCAAGCAGAGGAATAGGAATTTTTAATTTTTCAAGCATAAATTCCATCAACTGATATTCCAACTATCAAAATAAATGTATCGTGTTAATGCACGAATATCATCAAAAAATATCTTTCTTGTAGACAGATATTTTCCCAATAATTGAACAAGTATCAAAATGTTTAAGTACGATGTGAAATAAAAGGTACTGGGCTTTAATTATGAAGAAAAACTAAATATTAATTAGTTAGATATTTTGTTAATTTGATGTAGCTTGCTGATATTTAAGTATATTTACAAATTTCATTATAGCCCAAGCCCACTGCCTTTTCACAATGTTTTAGGATAAAAGAACATGCGAGAAAAATCCACCGTATATGTTATTGATGACGATCAAACTGTTTGTGATTTATTACAAGCTTGGATGGATTTGGAAAAAATACCAGTACAAACATATTTATCTGCTAGGGAATTTTTAGCAAATTATGACTTGTCAAAGCTTGATTGTTTAATATTAGATGTAGAAATGCCGAATATGAGTGGTTTGGAATTACAAGAATATTTCAATAGGCAAAAAATTACTATTCCTATTATCATTATGACTGGTTATGCTGATGTATCTATGGCAGTAGAAGCTATGAAAGCTGGAGCTTTGGATTTTTTTGAAAAGCCTCTTATAAAAAGATTTGTTAATAAAACGGGTAAAGGAATGTATTAATATTCATAAAGATCATCCGCTGCGAGACATGGAGAGGTGAAGCCAAAGTCGAGTAGTCCGGCTACTAGGTGAGAGTTCTTAAATTTGAAGAAATAGTTAAGCGAAGCAACTCGTAAGCCGTATACGTCTGATTAATAAATTGTAATTTGGTAGGGTGCATAAGCGATAGCGTCATGCACCAAACAGGAAATAGGTTGACAGACCACATTTATTTTTAAAGTATTTTTGCTAATTTTTTTGCTTCCAAACGAATAACTTTTCTATTGTGTTGGAGGAAAAAATAAAACGTGGTTTGTTTCCTATTTTTTCTAATAAGTCGGTCTTCAAGATAAAGTTAGAATTAATTTTACTCTGCCCCCAATTATTTTAGTTAAGATAATAACTTTCACTGATCTGTTTGTATATATTAGTGGATTTTCTGGAATTGTTATAGTTATATCCTTAAGAGTTGTATAAAATTCAATTGATTGCATTATTTTTTCCATTTTAAAGTTTTGAAACATGATTGCCCTGATTGTAAGGATAGTCAGGATTAATCTTAATTATAATATCCTGTTTATCCGTTAGAATCCTGTTCAAAGCTCTTCATCACCAAAAACTACATTTTTATCCCATTCTCTTGCCAAAGCAAATTTCTTTTTGGCTTCTTCTGTTTTGCCTTCATGGAGTAATTCTCTTGCTTGTTGGGCAAGTTCCATTGCTCCGAGGGTGTCTTTGGGTAAATTGGGGCAGGTTTTTTCGTGGGGACGGTTGCCCATATATTTTTTCCATTCTTCGTGACTGAAATTACGGTTGACAATAGCACAGGCCTGTTTTACCCATGATTCTGGATCAACGTCCCACAATTTTATGGTTTTATCCCAACTTCCTGACGCAAGATTTTTTCCATCAGGGCTAAAGTCCACACCCAAAGTCGGAAAGATTATATCGTTATAATCATCATCATAACCAGAAGTATTAGAATTAGTTAATAACGCTTCACCGATTGGTTTTCTTGTCTCAACATTCCATAACCCCAAGATTTCATTACTTACAGAAACGAGAAATTTGCTATTTGGACTGAATATAATCTTATCAATTGAACCTAAGTTAGTATCTCTAAAATCATTAATTAAAAGTTTACCAAGCATTTTTCTAGTGTTAATATCCCATAATATCACACCATCATAATTTCCAGAGGAAGCTAAAGTTTTGCCATCTGGACTGAAAGCCACACTATGAATACCAGAAGAATGTCCTATTAATGGCTTACCGATAGGTTTTCTTGTATCAACATCCCATAATATAACGGTGTTATCATCACTACCTGAAACCAGAATTTTTCCATCAGGACTGAAAGCCACACTCCTAACATTATCAGAATGGTTTACTAATGGTTCACCTGTATATTTTTTTGTCTCAATGTTCCACAGTCTTATAGTATTATCACTATCCCCAAAAGCAATTGTTTTTGCATCAGGACTAAAAACCAAACTTAAATACGAATCGGGATTATCTACTAATGATTTGTCAAGTAATTTCCCTGTTTTAACATCCCACAATATTACAGTTATAGTATCAGTGTCGCTTGTAGCTGAAACAATAGTTTTACCATCTGGACTAAATGCCAAACTCTCAATAGAACTAGAATGTCCAATTAATGGTTTGCCAATCGGTTTTTTAGTGTCAAAATTCCACAATATTACTTTATCAAAACTTCCAGAAGCTAAAATCTTGCCATCAGGACTGAAAACTACGCTACTAACATACCAAGAATGACCTACCAAAGATTTGTTTAATGATTCTTTTATCTCAACATTCCATAATCGTATAGTCTTATCAATACTGCCAGAAGCTATAGTTTTACCATCAGGACTAAAAGCTATGCTGTTAATATACCAAAAATGCCCTGATAACGGTTTACCTAGTATTTTTTTATTCTCAGTGTCCCACAATATTATTGTATGATTTTTACTTTCTAAAGCAAGAATATTATCATCAGAACTGAAAATTGCAGGTCCTTTACCAAATGGTACTTCGAATTTTTTTTTGGTGTAAATATCCAATAATTCTACGCTATCGTAACCCCCAATAGCAATTGTCTTACTATCATGACTAAAAGATAAGCTAGAAATAGGCAGAGGATAATTTTTTGACAGCAATTTACCTGATGACATTTTTGTATCTAAGTTCCACAAGATTACATTACTACCTCCTAATGCAAGAGTTTTACCATCAGGACTAAAATTCATACTTGAAATCCTATTAAAATGGCCTGACAGTTTGATTAGCGGTTGTTGTGTTTCAATATCCCACAATATAACAACAGTATCATCATTACTTTCTGACGCAAGGAGTTTACCATCAGGGCTGAAAGCTATGCTAGAAATATTAGAAGAATGACCAATTAATGGTTTACTTAGAGGTTGTTGGGTATCAATATTCCATAATATAACAGTATTATCATAAGTCCCCGCTGCAAAAATATTATTTTCTGGACTAAAGGCAAAACCACTGACACCAGGAGGCGAATACCAAATTAAAGGTTTGCCAATAGGTTGTCTAGTGGCAATATCCCATAACATAACAATATTACTAGTGTAATTTTTAATTTGTGAAAAGATGGTTTTGCCATCAGAACTAAAATGTACGTTACTAAAGCCAGAAGGCCCATATAAAACAGCTTTGCGTTGTCTTTTAGCTTGTAATACCCGCAATAAACTACTAACTCCAGTATCTTTTTCCTTAAAAGCTTGTACTGCTAGTAATAAAGCCTGTTCATAATGTCCATTAATAGCACTAGGAAATTCGGTAGCCAAAATAGATTGAGTACTTAATTTTTCAGCTAAAGCAATTTGAGCCTGTTCTTCCGCTAATATTCGCTGTTCATTAGCATAAAAACTAAAATGTGAATTAAGAGCTAAAAAATTATTTTAAAAATCATGTAATTAAGAATTATAATTTCGGAAGTTTATAATGAACAATTTTTTAACTCATTGTTTTTAAAAGATACATAATTTTAGCTCTTAATTCACATTAAAGCCAACCAACATCAAAATCACTATCGTAACCACCCCAATCAAACTAAAACGCCATATCATCTGATACCGAATACTCTTTCGAACAAATTCCAATCCCAATTTTGATAATAGTAATTTATCAGCATTATTACTAATACATTCTTCAGCTATTCCCAGTTTTGGACCTTGCAACAGATAACCTTTAGATTTTTCGTGTTCCTTCCAATCCTTAGCAGCAATATCAATTTCTCGCCAAATCAATTCAGCATTCCGTCCATCCTCAATCCAACCCTGCAACCAAGGCCAACTTGTTATCAACACATCATGAGCAATATCAACCCTCTTTTCTTCCCTACCACTGAGAGTCAACAAACGATTATTTGCCAAATGCTCAATCGTCTCACCAACATCACCACCAACCAAATCATCAAACAACTGTTGCCGACGAGTATCCGGCCTTCCCTCCCCAAACTGAATCAAACGTAAAAATACCCGCTTCGCAACCATTACTTGTGATTTATCCAAACCAGCCAACACACCATCAGCATAAAGAGCAATCGCTGCCGGCAAACCCTTCAACAAACTATTCTCTTGATAAACAATAGTTTCATAATCACTCAATGACAAAAAACGCCGTTCCAAACGCTGCCAAAGCAACACCAAAGTCTGTTGCACCAAAGGCAAAAATCCCGGCTCCAAAGCAGCATCATTAACCAACCGCTCAACCAAAGCATCCTCAATATACACCCCAACCTGTTTAGCCGGCTCCTCAATCGCCTCCCGCAAACCATCTGGAGTCAACGGCAACACATTCTCAATACAATGTTTTTCAATCTTATCCCAATAAGGCAAACCCAGCAAATTTGAATAAAAATCATCCCGAACCGTTATAATCAACGAACAATTCCGAGCCTCAAGCAACGCCAAAAAACTTTGCTGAAACTCAGCTTTCCGCTCATCCGATAAATAAAACAACTCCTCAAACTGGTCAATAATAAAAAGTTGCCGTTTATCAATTGATTCACCAATGTTAAAATCAGCCGGCCGCATCTTATGAACATACCAATTTGTATCTAATTCAGCCACCAAACCAGCAAAAACCAAAGAAGACTTCCCACTTCCAGAAGGCCCAATAATAGTAATCAAACGATGAATTTGCAGCTTATCCAATAAATTAGTTATTTTCTCTGTACGACCAAAAAAATACTTGCTTTCAGTGAAAGGTTCTAAACCGGGATAAGGACAATCTGGCTTAGGAGACGCAACTGGCAATGGCTTTTTCAATTCCTTACAAAGTTCTTGAATTGCCTTTTTCTGTAATTTAGCATCAGTTGCATCCAAATAAGTAAGCATTTTTAAACGTGGAGGCAACTCAACTGGATGTAAAAGCAATGAAATAACTAGATTACTATCAGTTTCTAAACCATAATGTCGAGCTAACGACTCAACAAACTTATTATAATCATCAGCAAAATACGCTGGCGACAAAATAAGCAAACAACGCTGACTTTGTTCAATTGCCTCTTCGAATGCTTCTATTTTAGGTATACCAAGCCCAAATGTTGCTTCTGAATGATAATTTATTCCAGAAGACTGCAAAGCATCCAATAAATAACCTTCCACCCAAGCCTTATCAGCCTCAGCATAAGAAATAAATAAATCGTACTTTTTCATTTTAGTTTAAATGCTTGCTATGTTTAATAACTGTGATTTTTTTGAAAAGCTATAATCATTCATTTTTTATAATGATTTAAAACTGTAATCATACTTATCCTTAAATTTTGTTCAAAGCTTCTCATCTCCTATAATAGTACTGATCTTCTATTAAAATCCGCATATGTTCCAATTCCCGTTTACATCTCTGTTCTTCGCTTATTTCTCTTTCTTTTTGTCCCTTCTTTCTTTCTTTTTCTGCTGTTTCAACTGCTTCAGCACGTTTACGCTGCTCTTTAGCAATAACGTATGCGTGTTCCAATTCCTGTTGTTGTCTTATTTCTTTTTCTTTTTGTCTCTCCTTTCTTTCTGCTTCTGCCATTTCAAGTGCTTCAGCACGTTTACGCTGTTCTTCAGCAATAGTCTGTGCTTGTTCTAACTCTCGTTTTTGTACTGTTTCTTTTTCTCTTTCTATCGTATCAATAATTTCTCGACTTTTATCAACTAATTCCAAAAACTCACCAGAATAACCTAATTCCTTAGCATCAAAACTACTTAACCAATTCTCGACTTCTCTCAACTCAACAGTATCTAAAAAACCACCTTTTCGCTCCAAAATTTCCCAATTTTTAACCTTAGCCTCCAAACGCCGCCGAACCAATTCAGAATTACATCTATCCTTAATCCAATTCTGTAAACTAGGCCAACTATTAATCAATGCTTCATGAGCAATATCAACTCTTTTTTCATCTTTACCACTAAGAGTCAACAAACGATTACTTGCTAAATACTCAATTGTATCATCGGCATCATTACCAACTAAATTACTATACAACTGCTGCCGACGAGTATCAGGCCTCCCTTCCCCAAACTGAATCAAACGCAAAAACACCCGCTTCGCAATCACCATTTGCGACCTGTCCAAACCAACCAACACACCATCAGCATAAAGAGCAATCGCCGCCGGCAAACCCTTCAACAAACTATTCTCTTGATAAATAATAGTTTCATAATCACTCAATGACAAAAATCGCCGTCCCAAACGCTGCCAAAGCAATACCAAAGTTTGTTGCACCAAAGGCAAAAATCCCGGCTCCAAAGCAGCATCATTAACCAACCGCTCAACCAAAGCATCCTCAATATACACCCCAACCTGTTTAGCCGGCTCCTCAATCGCCTCCCGCAAACCATCTGGCGTCAACGGCAACACATTCTCAATACAATGGTTTTCAATCTTATCCCAATAAGGCAAACCCAGCAAATTTGAATAAAAATCATCCCGAACCGTTATAATCAACGAACAATTCCGAGCCTCAAGCAACGCCAAAAAATCCAGATGAAAATCAGCTTTCCGCTCATCCGATAAATAAAACAACTCCTCAAACTGGTCAATAATAAAAAGTTGCCGTTTATCAATCGGTTCACCAATGTTAAAATCAGCCGGCCGCATCTTATGAACACACCAAGTTGCATCTAATCCAGCCACCAAACCAGCAAAAACCAAAGAAGACTTCCCACTTCCAGAAGGGCCAATAATAGTAATTAAACGATGAATTTGCAGCTTATCCAATAAATTAGTTATTTTCTCTGTACGACCAAAAAAATACTTGCTTTCAGTGAAAGGTTCCAAACCGGGATAAGGACAATCAGGCTTAGGAGCCATAACTGGTAATGGCTTTTTTAATTTTTTACAAAGTTCTTGAATGACTGTTTCCCGTGACTTATCATCAGTTGCATCCAATTTATTAAGCATTCCTAAACGTGAAGGTAACTCAACTGACTTTAAAATAAACGGAATAACCAACCAAGCATCAGTTTCTAAACCATAATGTTGAGCTAACGACTCAACAAACTGATTATAATCATCTGCAAAGTAAGCCGGCGACACAATAAGCAAACAACGACTACTTTGTTTAATCGCATCTTCAAATGCTGTCAATATTGGCTTACCTAGCTCAAAAGTTGCCCTTGAATGACAACGTACCTCAGCAGACTGCAAAGCATCCAATAAATAACCCTCTACCCATGCCCTATCATCCTCAGCATAGGAAATAAATAAGTCGTATTTTTTCATTGTTTAACCCCTTAAATACTGTTTGAATCAGAATTTTCAGAATTAGAGAATTAGCAGAATTTAAAACCTAAAACAATAAGTCAATGAATTTGATTTTTAATTCTGTAAATTCTTGAATTCTGTTAATTCTGATTCAGACAATTTTAGGTAATTCTCCTTTCAAAGCCTCTATCAAACGCTCAAATTCCCGTTCAGCACGGCGAGAATGCGAAAGATTCAACGTTGTCAACATTTTTAATCGCATTGGAATTTTACTTTCATCAATAGCAGAAAATTTGATTGGCAATAACCGATAATTTCCTTCCTCAATTCCCATCGTTTGCCCAAGTACATTCTCAAAATCCGCCATATTATCTACCAAATAACTATCTGACAACACAATAATAGTACGTTTAGACTGTTTAATTCCACGCTCAATATTAACAACCCGTGCAACACCCGGCACTGCCACATCATCAGATACCGCAACTTTTAACTTCGCCGTTTCCAACCGTTCAACAAGTATATCCCAAACCCAATCAGCATCAGATTCAACATAACTGATATACACATCATAACGAAATTCTTCCTCTGGTTTAGCTGGTGCAATTCCTTTCTGTCCACCCAAATACAACGCAACTGGAAAATTCTCTTCCAATTCTCCTTTAAAAATAGGGTGTTGGTTAGGATGTTCACAAGTTACTTTCGGTTGCAAATACTCAAATACATCAAAAATACGAATCAAACCATCTTCACTTGAAATACCACCTTGTAAACCAGCCAATAAATGTTTGGTAAATAAACTATTTGCATCACCGGGCAAAATATATGAAGATTCATCATTCTTAGATGAAGACAAAATAACTCTACCAATTCCTTTTTGTAATCCATCATAATAACGCTCCGAAAAACCAGACTTAAAAATAAGAGCATTCATATCTTTTGGCTGCCCAATCCCTCCCGAATGACAGCAATCAAACACAACCACCATCTTACGAACCTGAATTTTACGTAACAATTCAGTAAACTCAATATTAGAAATCGCACTATCAGCCACAATTTCATTAGAATTAATCACAGCAGTATCAACCGGCAACAAATACTCTCCAGCATAATCTCCACTCTTAATTCGCCCACCATGACTAGAAATATAAAAAAATACCGTTGAATCTTTATCACAATTTTGAGCAAGTTTATCAAAAGCCTCAGTTATTCTTGATTTAGTTGTTTCTTCATTCAATAAAATTTGAACATTATCAGGATTATAAGAACAGTAATTTGGATTTATAAGTAAATCATGAATATCCTTAGCATCTTTTTGGACAACTTTTGATAAATTTTCAATTCTAGTATCATGATAATCATTTATGCCAACGATCAAGGCGTGAGTGTTTTGTATTATAGACATTTTTCTCTATTTTAAATAATAACCGTTTCATTGATTCAAGGTTTGAAATTATGTAGTCCACAACAAGTTTCCAATTTCTTAACTTAAAGTGTTGTTGTAATTCAATGGTAAAAACAGGTAATTGCGGCTAAAAATTCTTTCGCCATCCAAGCTGGTAAAAGATAAAAATCTGCTTGTTTTTTTGAATAAATTGTCAAAATTTGTCATAACAGAAATAGAAGACAGACCACATTTATTCTCAAAGCAACCTTGACTAACATAGTCTGTCCCCTATTTTAACTCTTTTGACTAATCTTTGGAATTCTCCAATTTCACAAAACCAATATCTTCCATAATTGCATACATAGAAGGCAATACCAACATAATTAATAGCGTAGATGTCAACATGCCAAACACAATGCTAGTTACTAAAGGCACCAAAATCAATGCTTGTGAACTGGTTTCAAACAACAATGGAGTCATGCCGGCAATGGTTGTAACCGAAGTAAGAAAAATAGCTCGAAAACGATCATGTACAGCTTGATTCGCAGCAGTGTGTAAAGCCATACCATCCGCAACATGATATTTAACAAATTCAACCAATAAAATTGAATCATTGACAACCACTCCAGCCAAAGAAACAAAACCAATCATGCTTGGCATGGTAAAATCCAACCCCATAATGAAATGTCCCCAAATAGCACCAATGAGAGCTAAAGGAATATTTATCATAACAAGAAGTGGTTCACGATAATTGCGGAATTGCAGACTAAGTAACAAAAAGACACCAAATATACCAAGACCAAAACCGGTTAAAATGGATACTTTAGTTTCCATACCATTCTCAACTTCACCTTTAAGACCAAAACTAATATCTGGATAGCGTTGTTGTAAAGTACTTAAAAAATTTTGTTCCAAACCTTTGATTACTTCCGAAGTATTGGCAATATTAGCATCCACATCACCATAAATATTAACTGTACGTTGATGATTAACACGACCAATTCGGGCAAATTCACGGGTTTCTGTTATGATGGCAATACTGGTTAATGGAATGGCCTGTCCAGTTTTAGAAAACACAGTTAAATTATCAAAATCATGTAATTCCTGACCGAATTGTCGATCTAGTTTGGCAACTATTTCATATGCTTCACGTCCTTGATAGATTTCACTTATTTTAACTTCCTGATAGGCCGAACGTAGTTGTAAAGCAATACTACGGGAATCAATGCCAGCAGCTAATGCTCCTGGTTTAAGCTTGATACTATATTGTGGTTTGCCGGGACGCAGATCGTCCAGTAAGTTACTCACTCCGGCATAACCTCTGAGCCAATTCTGTACTTCCCATGATGCTTTTGATATCTGTTTTAAATTTTCTCCACTGAGACGGATATGAATCGCTCGTCCAGCCGGACCAATTCGGGGTTCTTTATATTGGATACTAACAACATTAGGTAATTCACCGATATTTTGTTTCCAATGTTGCACCAATTCAGTAATTCTTATATCACGTTTTTCTGTGTTGAGTAAGTCAATGCTCAAAGTTGCTAGATGTGAGCCATTTTCAGGGACATCACCATGTTTACCATAAGAAACCTGAATATTTTTAACTAACTTTTCTGCTTTACTTAAAGCTTGATTAGTTTTTTCTAGGGAGTTAAGTAGAATATCCACCACACGTTCAGTTTCTATTAATGGCGTACCTTGAGGTAGTAATACTCTAGCTTCAAAGTTGTTACCTTCCAAGTCTGGAAATGCCTTAAATTTAACCGTACCAGTTGCAATCAAACCGATGGATAAAACTAACATTGCTAAAGCGATACCGACTGTTATATAACGAAATTGCATTGCCGTTTGACTTATACTTCCAACAATATGACGTAATTTATTAAAACCAGCTTCAAAATACTGTCGCCATTTAGGTGATTCTTGATGGTGAATATGTTCCAATGAATGTCTTAAGTGATGTGGTAAAATTAAAAATGCTTCTAGTAAACTTATGGTCAAGACAGAGAGCAATACCACTGGCAATACACCTAATATCTGTCCCATATCACCTTTCATCATCAGCAAACTACCAAATAAAAAAACTGAGGTTAAGAAAGAAGAAAAAACTCCACGAAAAACTTTACTTGTACCATCTACAGCAGCATCAAGTGGGGATTTTCCTTTTCGATACTCGTAATCAATGCTTTCTGAAAGTACAATGGCATCATCCATCAAAATACCAATTGCCATGAGTAAAGCAACCATTGATATCATATTGATACTTATACCAAATACTACCATCAAGGCTAGTCCCCCCAAAAATGAGACAGGTAAACCTAAAGCAATCCAAAAGGTATAACGCCAAGAGAAAAATAGTAGTAATGTCAATGTCGCTAGAATTAAACCTTGCCAACCATTTTTTAATATAAGTTGCAAACGGTCCCGTATTGATGTGGACATGTCATTGACAATAGTTAGGCGAGTTCCGGCTGGTAAAATTTTATTTTCTTGTTCTACAAAAGCAGTCAGTGCATCAGAAACTTTCAAGGTATCATCAATAGTATTTTTACTTATTTTCAGGAGAGCTGTCGGTTTACCATCAAGCTCAATTCGTTCTTCTGGTTTTTCAAATTTATCTACAATTTTAGCAATATCTCCCAGTTTTATTTCACCGCCATCATCGGTGTTAATTATCACCAGATTAGCTAATTCATCAGCCGTTTTCTTAACATTATCAAAGCTAATTTGATAATATGTCCCTACCGTTTCCAAAGTTCCAGCCGGCAATTCTAATGCTTGGGCTGCAATTAAATTGGCTATATTTTGAACACTTAGATTATATTTTTTCTGTGTGTCAGGATGAATTAATACTTGCAATTGGTGGGTAGAAAAACCGTCCATAACAACTATAGGAATTTTTGGCATAGCCAACAAGCGATTACGATAATATTCTGCTAAAGCTTTCAATTCGCTGGGAGTCAATTTGTCAGCAGTGATAGCAATATTGGCAACTGCATTCACACGTCCCAATTGTTTTATCACCGGGTCTTCAATATTCTCTGGAAAGTTTTGAATTGCATCAATTTCTGTTTTGATGTCATCGGTAAACTCACGCATATTGCCAGCTTCTTGCATTTCCAAAGTGAAAATACCGATATTATCCCTAGCATCACATTGCTGTTCTTTAAGAAAACTTATGCCATCAGTAGCATCCTCCAAAGGATAACAAATACCACTCTCAATATCGGCTGGATTTGCACCTGGATAAACTACTGTTACTTGTACTTTACTGGGTTTTAGCTGTGGAAAAGATTCCTTATTTAACCCATTGAGAGAGACTAAACCAAGGGCTATAATAGCCATCATCAAGATGTTACTGAGGGTTGGGTGAGCGGCAAAATAGCGAATCATTTGGTTTCTCCCATACCCAAAGCATCTTGTGCGAGTTGTAGCTCATATTTGTCGGCTAAAATTGGTTTAAGTGGTAAACCTTCAATCACTGGAATAACATCAGTAATAACAATTTTTTCACCAGCTTCAATACCTTGCTCAATAATCACTAGCTGCCCTTGTTTATGCAGAATATTTACTGGTCGTATTTCTAACTTGTTGTCAGCATTAGCAATATAAACCCGACCTTGATGAATTGCTTTCCTCGGTATGACCAACATTTTTTGAGCTGGAGCAAAGAATTCAACCGCAACATACATACCTTTAAGTAGAGGTGGGCGTTTACCCGGAATGACATTCTCATATGGATTGTTGACTGCAACAACCAAATCAACCATGTCACGAATTGGATCAATTGATTCACCAATGCGAATTAGTTTACCTTGCCATTTTTCCATATCATTACCAATTAAATAAACGGTTGCTTTTAATTGCATTTTGGTTAGTATGGCATGTAAAGCTTTTGGGTTTTGCAAATTTGAGCTGTGATGACTTAAACCAATTAACAGGGGACGAAATTGACTAGTCGGTAATTTAGCTTTTATTTCAACAGCCTGTATTCCAGATGCTTCAAATAATACATTACCAACAGTAGTAAATTCTCCTTTTTCCACCAAAACATCACCAATTCGAGCATCAAAAGGTAGTTTAATTTCGGTACGTCCTAAAGTATCTTTACTTTGCGCTAACTGAGTTTTGGACTGTTCAATTTGAGCTTTAGTTATATTTTTACGACTGGCATAGCTGGATAATTTGCCTTGTAAATCTTCCACTTGTTGACGTAATTGTAAGACTTTTTGTTCTTCAGTATCAACAACAGAACGAGAAATCACCTTTTTTTTCCACATTTTAAGTACACGATTTAACTCTTTCTGTCCAACTTTTAAATTTTGTTTGGCAAGTTTAAGTGAACTATTCGTGGTTTTTTCTTCAACTTCTAGTTGTTTAAGTGCAGATTTACTACCAACTAATCCAGCTTCGCTTTGTTCTAAAGAAAACTTGAAAGTTGTTGGTTCAATGCGTAAAACAACAGTCCCTTTTGCCAAACTACCACCTTGTTTTAATTTGGGATGGATATAACTGATTTTGCCGCTTACCTCAGTTTTGGCTTTTAATAAAATAGCTGGCTCAACATTGCCATAGGCTGTTGCACGAGTGCGAAAAGGTAATTCTTTAGCTGTAATAACTTCTACTGTTTTAGTTGGAAATTGTAATACTTCATGTTCAATAGGTGGTTTATTTTTTACTTGATAAATAACCAAAATTATTGCTGCAATAACAATTAATGGGAGGATAAATGCTGTTTGGAGGATTTTTTTCATGGTAGATTAAATTGGTTTTTAAAGGTTGTGATAATGTATAACATAGGGCGTGCTTAAATAGTGGCGATGCACATTTTTCTCATTCCCACATGCCACGTCACTGCCATTAAGCTAAGGACAGACACGCAGGTCTGCCCCTACAAAATACAATATATTTCAATATGGTAGGGACGAACCTATGTATTTGCCCCACTGCCATTAAGTTAAGAACTAGAAAGCAATTTTTTATCTTTCGTTATTAGATTTTTCACCTGAAAATAGGAGAGCCATAGCTTGAGATTTAATTACATGAAAGGAAACAGCACAATTAACCTTTTGTTTGATTGTAAGTTGGTTTTTTATCAAGTTGTTCATCAATATCAGATGTTAAAATTGATTCAAGCTCACATAAAATATATTGTGGAATAGAAGTCTTGGTAGACTGATTCCACTTCTCGTACTACTTTGAAAGAAGCTAAAGAACAACTGCTCTTGCATGGCTCAGAACGCTATCCAATGCCACACAATTCAAGACATCATACATTATGTGAAACCTACAGTGTAATTGTGATAACCTTTAACATCAAATAGTTTTTTATATTATAATATTCATTATATCACACAATCACTTATCCTTAACTTAATGGCAGTAATTCAACGCCCCAGTGCCTCATAGGTTTTTGGGATTTACCAGAAATGTACTATTTAATTGTGAATTGGTGAATGAAAAATGGTTAATTATTAATGATTTTGACTTTCATTAACAATTAATTATTCACAGTTAACCATTCACAATTAAATATACATAT
>JAUCGL010000060.1 GCA_030378105.1 Candidatus Halobeggiatoa sp. HSG11
ATTGGTGAAGAAGGTGGGGGCCTATCTACGTACAAGCTCTTTGGCTTCAGGGTGCAACGACCTCCGACCTACATTTTCTTAATCTTTTGCTCTTAATTTTTTATCATGGGTCTATTATACAAGGGTGCATTATGTGATAGCGTCATGCACCACATAGACAGATTTGGTGTATGACGTTTCACTTATACACCTTACGAGTTTCTTTTTTCTTTGCAAATATTCTTGGCGTTAATTTAATATCAAGTGCTTCTTTAAATGTTTCTGGAACAGCCATTTTCCAACCAAGAGCAAAGCCATTTACAAAGTTTGCAATAAGGGCATAACCCCGATCATCTCGCCTTGCTTCAATTTCCACTATTTTAAACCCTCTTTCCAATTAATTTAGTTGTGAATATAACATTAAACTCACCTGTAACAGTCAGGCACAGCGATTAATTAAACCATGCTACCCCAATATCCCGTTCAAGTCAACTATCTTAATCAAATAGACAGTTTTTCATGTAACAGAATCAAGTTATAATTAATTTATAGTTGTTTAGTGAGTAACGACAAAACATGTTGTACACTATGTTTGACATGTTCAACTGCCAAATCGACTTCATATGCTCTTGCATGGCTCAGAACACTGTCCAATGCCACACAATTCAATACATCATACATAACTGAAGCCATAGTGTAATTATGAGAACCTTTAATATCAGGATGAACAATTAGTATTGCGGTATTTCACCAAATTCTTCTGTTATTTCGATATTATCCGGTAATAAAATTTTTGAACCATCAATGCCAATCACACGCATTCCTTTATAAAGCTTAACGTTATCATCACTATACATTAGATTAACTACTGCTTTCTGGTTCAATTCGATGAAAGCCGTATGATGCAAGTTGCGTCTTACTTGAGTGAATGCCCTATTTGTTACTGTATCAGTATCATAATTCATTGTAAATTCGTTTAATATTAATTATTTAGACTTCATACTCTTTTGAAGTATCATCACTAATAATATCGGAAAACATAATTTCCTGACACGGGTTACATGCTGTTGGAATTTTCCGATGTCTATTTTTGAACTCTTCATTCTCAATTAATTCTTGACTTGTCTCAACTGCTTGTTTTTTTTGAACATCATTATACCTTCATCAAAAGTTTTTTATGCTATAATATTCATTATATCACACAATAACTTATCCTTAACTTAATGGCAGTGAACCTCTTGGTTGGGAATGCCTTTTGCAACGCTCTGCGTTGCGGGACGCAGAGCGTCCCTGACTGCATTCCCAACGGGACGTTGGGAACGAGAAAAATTCAATTGCATACATTAATATTTCTCTAAAATTATTATAAATTCAAATATTTTGTTGGTTAATACGAATTAAAAAACGTAAAGCTTCATTAACTGATTTGGAATCTGGAAATATTTTTGCTACATCTGTTTCTAAGTGTATATCTATACCGTTAAAGCTCTTTCTGCCAGAATCCATTTTTCTTATACGTAACTTAGTTAAGTCATATTCATTACGTATTTCATCATTCATTTCATTATCAAGCGTTTTCATAGTTTATCCGCTCTTGTTTAGTTGCTTCTCGCTATGATTCTGATTGTGCTATAACGTTCTGTGTAGGAAACGATTAGTAAGCGTCTTTTTTTTGAATATCCGATCATTAAATATCGGTGTTCTTCATCAGAGTGATCTGGATCGTAAAAATCTAAATATAGTGGATCATCAAATACTGTTTTTGCTTTTTCAAATGAAACTCCGTGTTTTTTCAAACAAAGTTTAGCTTTTTGTGGATTCCATTCAAAATTCATAGAATAACTATTTAATTATAAATATCAATATGATAATTTAGATTCAAAATTCACGAAATTATAGAGTTCGTTATCCTGAAAACTCTATAATTCTGTTAATCCTGATTCTGACAGTTGTAACGGTGGGCAACAAGATGACGTTGGACACCTTACCTGACTTAAGTCTATGAGTTGGTCAAAGTTTGGAATGATAAAATAAGCAGGATATACTTTACTGATTATAAACTTAAAACTTTAGGATAAACAGGTTCAATTTCATAGAGTTTAACAACTTTACCCATTTTGGTTTTTAGGATTCCGTTGAATAGTTGTTCTGGGGTTATTTTATGATGGAAGCGAATAATGCTGTAGTTCTTTTTAAGTAGTTTTTCTCGTTGTTTTTCTTCTTGTTGATTATAATTGCGATGGTTATCGTAACCGTTGCATTCTAGGATTAAGTTTAAGTCTTGGATGAAGAAGTCAACTCGGTAGCTGCCAAATGTATAGTTGTGATGAAAACCAAATCCATCAAATACTTGAGCAAGAACTTGTTGCCATTCAATTTCACCTTTGGTATCGGTTCTAACCAATGTACCAGTATTACCAAAAATCTGTTTTTTAAGTTTGATGCCTACTACTGAATCCATGCCTAATACAATCTTGCTAACAGCTTCCAAATTGTAACCATTCATGCGGTTTGCTTTGCCACCATTCGCTTTGATGGTTTGGTAATCGAGATTTTCGTGGGGAATATTATGTTTCCTAACGTAACTGTTGACTGTGCTTAATGGTTTTTCTAGGAAAGCTGTGATGTCTTTCTTGGTATATAATTTTTCTTCTGGAAATGAGGTTGTTAAACCGTATTGTTTCATCAGTTTAATACATTGTTCTTGCACGGTTTGTTGAATGTTAATTGGAAGTCCACAAATTTGTTCTATTGCGGTATCCAGTGTGGTGGTAATTAAAGCAGGAATTAAGATTGAACATCTTTTACCAATATGTAATTGGTTTTTCTGAAGAGAATTATGTCCAGCTGCCATCACATAAGCACTAATAATTGTTGCTATCATCTTGCTGTCATATACAACAATATTTCTACCTTGATGTGGACTATTTTTAGCTTCCACTTTTGCTAAAGTAGCTACCACGCTTGCAGCCTTATTAATAAACGGTTTAAGTGTTTTTGGAGGCCAAGTAGCTACCACGCTCCTCAAAGAGACATGTTTCATATCTAATAGATCAGCAGTCCCACGTTCACTCATAACAGGAGTGTTATCATCTAAAATATAAACATCACAGATGATGCCCGGAATTAATTCAAGTTTTCCATAATGTATTGCTTTCCGTTGTTCCATAATTTATCTCGTTAAGTTTTAATATCAAAGTAAGATTATATTCTTAGCTTGTGATTACTGTCAATCTATTTGGAATAAGTTGGGCTATATTGGCTTTTTGTTGTTCATTTTTAGTTACTGTAATTCACAAAATTATAGAATTATCTGTCTTGAAAATCCTATAATTCTGTTAATCCTGATTCTGACAATTGTAATTGTAAACAACAAGATGACGTTGCACACCCTACCTGACTGCACAATGTTTGAATGATTTTAAATTAGCATTGAGCGATTCTTAAAATATGTCTGAATACATTCCCAATGGCAGTAAATCTGAGATTGGGAACAAGTTTTGATTCTGACGTTAAATGGTTAGTTTTGCTATATATGTATGTTTTCTTATTCGTACACATTTTTTCTGTGTCCAATGCCCACTATCATGATCAAAAGTTCATCATTGTGTATTTCATATAACACTCTATATTGACCAATTCTGATACGCCAAGCATTTCTACCAGAAAGCTTTTTACATCCTTTGGGTTGTGCATTATTTGATAAACTTCTTATTGATACAATTATGTTTTCTCTAAATTTGTATGGTATTTTTGCAAGTGATTTTTGAGCACTTCGTTTAATTCTGATTTCATAAGTCACTTAACAATACCAGATTTTATTTCATCAACTGCTTGCTCAAATGGAATTGATTCTTCTTCTTTCGCAGCATCATAAGCTCTTATATCATCTAATTCTTCCATTTCAGAAACAATAATATCCCATTCCAAAGATGGAATAATAACTGCTTTTTTACGCAATTCTTTATCAAAAATATATTCAGGGTGTATTTGTATCATTTTTTATTTAATAATCAATATCTTCAAGGTTAATAAATATTTAATTGTCTGAATCAGAATTCACAGGATGTAAGAATTAAATGAGTTTCGCAGAAATTTCATGATGTCCACGGAACGTCCATATTCCGTGAACTAATCAATTTTTCAGCGAAACCGGTTATAATTGCCCTGACACGTCCGGTCTCATCGGGCGACTCTGCACTGAAGCAGCTCCATCCCACCGACTCCCCCAATGACTTAACGGTGAGCTTGTTCAAAATTTCAAGAAATGCGCTCCCGCTTAACTATTTCTTCAAATTTAAGAACTCTCACGCAAGTCGCGGACTACTCGACTTCGGCTTCGCCTCTCCATGTCTCGCAGCGGTTGATTAAAACGAAACGTTATTGGCATCCGTCTTATTGGACTCCTTTTTTGTTGATTGGTAATTGGTTGTAGGAAACCTGAGTCCAAATTTTGGATTTCTATCAAAAAATATAGTAATTACTCACCTCCCCTTAATCAAAGAGGGGAACAAAATCAACTATAATTACTAGGAGTAACTATTTTGGTTTAGGTGTATAAAAGGCTGGGTATTCTACATAAGTCCAATTACTATTTTTTATATAAGCTTCTCTTTCATCAGCATCAGCAGTAAAGAAATGTGCTTGATAAACATCCGACCAAAAGAAATATACCGGAACAGTATTTGGTTGCGGCGTTGTATAAACATACCAAGAAACATGGTACAATTTCCAAACACTAGTATCAATTGTTTTTATCTCTTTCTCGTGGGGGGTAAAGTAATGAACTTGTTTTTGATTACTCCAAAAGCAATAAACAGGATCAGTCCCTTCAGCAACAGTCCCATCAAGAACAGTCTCATCAAAAGCAGTCTCAAGCTCTAGCTTTGGTTTTACATCGTAAGCATAATAAACAATAGAGTCACGTTTCCAAACTTTAGGATCAATTTTTGTGTCCATCTCCTCCTGGTTAAGAGTATAGTAAAAACGCCCTTCATGTTCCATACTAGAATAACGATGGACAGGAAGAAGCTTTGCAGTAGATTTAGTAGATGCAGATGATGTACCAAATGCAGTAGGTGCAATAGCAGTATAAGGAACTGGAGCACTTTCATTGGGTTCTTCTGTCCCATCTTGGGATTTGTAAATAACTTCATACTTACCCGGTGTTTTAAACCCATCGAATGTTCCGCTATAAATGTCCTCATTTACACCGGAAGGTTTAAAAACGTCAGTGTCTGAGAAACCTTGGCTATTAGGTTTCTTCGTATCAAGATTTATCACAGAAGCCCAAACACTTAGATTTGCACTCGCTTTTGCTTCTAAATTAAGTGCTTTATTTAGAGTTATTATGCCACCTTTAGTGTTTGTTGGCGTTAGGTCTAGGTCATTTGTACCCATAGCTCCATCCTCACATGTATTATCAAAACATTCTGTTTCAATGGAACTTATACTTATACTTAACATAGGTTTTTGTTGGAGTGCAGCTAAAGAGTTAGTAATAAAGCCTAAACCGCCTTCAAAAGTTGCAGATCCACGTACTACATAATTCAAAAAAGATATTAGAAAAGAAGTTCGACCATAGTCATGGGAATAAGAACTGCCATCGCCAGTATTAGTATCGGTACTACTTATAATCAGGCGAGGGCGATTATAATCGGTTAAGGGTTCTATAAAGGTTCCTGAATGACTAGCTTCCAAAATCACTACTACTTCTTGGTCTCTAACGCTATCTTGATAGTCATTTAATAGATGTGTGAACTTATCAGCAGTGAGAATTTCATCCTCCTTGCGAGTTTCATCCGGATTAAGGAGCAGTTGCCTGTCTAAACCATGGCCAACGAATATGACGACTAAAGGTTGTTCCAATTTACCCTTGTTTTTAGCCCAAACAAAGGCTTTTTCAATATCTGCCACCGTTAAGTTACGACGCTTGTTGTTAGGATTCCTCAGTTCAGGTAAAGTATATGGAGCATCAACAATTTCGTCAATTACGGAATCATTGTTGAAATCTAAATCGACTGTGTAGGATAGAAAATAGATTTGTGTATTTTTATAGCCTCTTGCTTGCAAGGCATTATAAGCATAACTTATCATGAAATTAGCGGCTCTTACTTCTGCTTTGATAGGTTCACGAGAACTATTAGGACGAATCAGGATGGCAGCTCGTTTACGGTTTGCCATACAATCACTTCCTGTAGCCGGAGAATTTTGAACACAAGATTTTTGTCCAGTTCCTAAGTGGGCAAGACCACTATTGATTGTTTCAGTCCAAACTTCTCCTTCTCCATCTAGAGCAATGGAAGTTTTGTTATGAAAAAGATTATAATTATCTTCTGTATTGATGATTTGCCAAGAGTTATCTACTTTTCGGTGAGCGAGACCACCATCAGTTCCAACCAAAATTCCTCCTTGCTCATCTGAGAGAAGAGAATAAACCGAATTGCTAGGTAGACTGGAATTCTCTGTATTAAAGATTTGCCAAAAGCCATCTGTTGTTAGGCGAGCGAGACCACCATCAGTTCCAATCCAGATTCCTCCTTGCTCATCTGAGAGAAGAGAATAAACTGAATTGCTAGGTAGGAAATTCTCTGTATTAAAGATTTGCCAAGAGTTATCTGCTGTTGTTAGGTGAGCGAGACCACCATCAGTTCCAATCCAGATTCCTCCTTGCTCATTTGAGAGAAGGGTATTAACCGAATTGTTAGGTAGATCGGTGATTTGCCAAGAGTTATCTGCTGTTAGATAGGCGAGACCATTATCAGTTCCAACCCAAACTCTTCCTTGCTTATCTGAGAGAAGAGAACTAATCGAATTGCTAGGTGGACTGGAATTATCTCTAAAGGGTTGCCAAGAGCCATTTGCTTCTAGATGGACAATACCACTACTATCAGTTCCAATCCAAATTCCTCCTTGCTCATCTGAGAGAAGAGAATAAACCGAATTGCTAGGTAGACTGGAATTCTCTGTATTAAATATTTGCCAAGAGCCATCTACTTTTTGGTGGGCAAGACCACCAGCAGTTCCAACCCAAATTCCTCTTTGCTCATCTGAGAGAAGGGTATTAACCGAATTGTTAGGTAGATTGGAATTCTCTGTATTAAAGATTTGCCAAGAGCCATCTGCTTTTTGGTGGGCGAGACCACCAGCAGTTCCAACCCAAATTCCTCCTTGATTATCTGAAAGAATAGAACGAACAAAATTGCTAGGTAGACTAAAATTATCTGTATTAAAGATTTGCCAAAGGCCATCTGCTGTTCGGTGACCAAGACCACCATCAGTTCCAACCCAAATTCCTCCTTGATTATCTGAAAGAAGAGAACGAACAAAATTGTTAGGTAGACTAAAATTCTCTGTATTAAAGATTTGCCAAAAACCATCTGCTGTTAGGTGACCAAGACCACCATCAGTTCCAACCCAAATTCCTCCTTGATTATCTAAGGCAAGGTCATAGATCATAATATCAGGTAAACCATCTTTAACAATATAAAGCCTCTCTAATTCTCCGGTTAAAGCATTACGTTTTTCAAGTCCACCATTAGTTCCCACCCAAAGGTTTACTTCGTCTAAAGCATTACGTTTTCCAAGTTCACCTTTAGTCTCCATCCAAAGGTCTATTTCATCTTTTGATAAAGCAAAAGCATTAATTTGATCACGATTAGTAAAATGTTTCCACACAGCGTTTTCATCTTCAGAAGAAAAATATTGTTGTGGTACTATTGTCGAATCAAGTAAGACAGTATTTTCAAACACTAGCTCATCAGCTTGCACCATTGTAAATAAGCCAAACAATAATAATATACTCAAACTAAATGTTTTCATGATTTTATCCTATTAATTAATTTAACTAGAAAAAAATTGAAACTACTTATTAAACTGTAGCATAATAATAAGTCAATTTCAACAATTTAAGGACTTAACACCTTGACAAGACATTAAATTTATGAAACTGTTTAAATACAACATATTACACTAACTATAGTCACATTTAATATATGTATAATTTTTCTTTTGTAATTACATGATCCCTTTATACTATACTTATGAGTATTGTAATCTTGTTATCCCAATTTTTATGAAAATTATAACAATTTAATTTATCTCTTGTAACTGTATAATCTATATCAAATTTATATTTTTTAGCTTTTGTCAATGCATCATAAGTTCTAAATTATTCCTACAAAAAATAAGTTTATAACCAATGAAAATAATTGCTATTTTATTCATATTCATCCAAGTATTAACCACTGCTCATGCCGAGATAACCCTTGATGGTAGCATGGGGATTGTTGGTAAATTATTATCAGAACCAAATTATCAAATCAGTGCTGAAAAAGGCAAGATTAAAGGTAATAACTTATTTCATAGTTTTAGCAAATTCAATATAAATACCGGAGAAACAGCAACTTTCACTGGTCCAGAACGTATAAATAACATCATAAGCCGCATCACCGACAATCAAGCTTCATTTATAGATGGAGGTTTATACTCGACTATTCCCGATGCCAATCTTTACCTTCTTAACCCCAATGGAATTATGTTTGGCCCAAATGCCCGTCTAAATATTGATGGCTCTTTCCATGCAAGTACAGCAGATTATTTACGTTTTGCTGATGACCAACAATTTAACACTCAAACGGCAAACTCTCCAATATTAACAACAGCAGCTCCAGAAGCGTTTGGATTTCTTGATAATCAGCATGGCGATATTAATATTAATGGCAGTATATTAGCAGTTCCAGTTGGTGAAGATTTATCCATAATAGGTGGTGATATCCAAATACAAGGTCAAGATGCATCAAATCCAGGAGCTTTGTTTGCTATAGGTGGTAGTTTACAAATAGCCAGTGCTGCTTCAACCGGGGAAATTATGCAATCTAATATTATGGATAACACTCTAACTCAATTGGGAAATGTTAGCATTCAAGAGGAGTTCTTCAACACTGCCGAATATCCGGGTAAAGAAGTATTTATACGTGCTGGAAACTTTTTTATGAATGATGTCGTCATTCAAACCAATGCCGATCTTGGTTACGGTCATATTGACATAAAAGCTGATGAATCTTTGCAGATAGAAAATTCACGAATCCAAACATCGACTAGTCAAAATAAGTCTGGAAATATTGTATTACATGGAACACAAATTGAGTTAGCAGATGATAGCCAAATTATTAATGTTAATCAAGGAGTTGAACAAGCTGGGGGTATTATTATTGAAGCGACTGATTCTATGAATATAACTGATAATACTTCAGTTTCCAACATCGCATCAGGCATTGGAAGCAGTGGTGATATTATTTTAACTACATCACAATTACAAATAAATCAAGGTAGCAAAATTCTTAATAATACCATAGGAGCCGGACAAGTCGGAAATATTATTATTGAAGCGACTGATTCTATGGATATAACTGATAATAATACTTCAGTTGCCAGCGTCGCATCAGGCATTGGAAATAGTGGTGATATTATTTTAACTACATCACAATTACAAATAAATCAAGGCAGCCAAATTCTTAATGAAACTAATGGAATAGGACAAACTGGGAGTATTATTATTGAAGCGACTGATTCTATGGATATGATTGATAATACTTCAGTCTCAAGTATCGCATCAGGCAATGGAACCAGTGGTAATATTATTTTAACTGTACCAAAATTACAAATAAATAATAGTAAAATAACTAATGCCAGTTATATAGAAATTAATACAGAACAATTAGAACTAGTGAACGTATTGGTATTGATGCTCAAAAAACTGGTGGCGGTACTTTAAAAGTACATGCTTCTGAATCAATAACTATCACTGGTAACAATTCTCAACAAACTAGTGCCATTGTTAATCAAACTGATGGTAATGCTGCTGCTGGTTTATTAGAAATTGAGACTCCTCTATTATTATTAACTGACAGAGGTATGATTTGGGCTACCACTGCTGGTACAGGAAAAGGAGGAGAGATACATATAAAAGTTGAGAATTTACAAATCCTTAAGAACGGTGCAATTAATTCTAATAGCTCAAGTACTGGTTCAGGTGGTGAAATACAAATAGAAGCCCAACAGTTACATATGGATACTGGTGGACAAATCACATCAATGGCCTTAGACCAAGGCAATGCTGGAAATATTCTATTACAAATAGATAATTTGCTACTAGCCAATGGAGCCCAAATAAATGCTAGTAGTAAAAGTAATGGGCAGGGTGGTGCAATAACAGTTACAGTGACAGATACTGCAAATTTTTTTGGACAGTCTGAGGATGAAGAAATAACACCAAGCGGTATTGCTAGTAGTGCCTTTGGGAAAGGGAATGGTGGTACTATTCAATTAACTGTCGAAACTCTGAATTTGGATAAACGTGGTACTGTTCAAACTTTAACAAAAGGTGAAGGTAAATCTGGTAATATTATCATACATGTCAAAGATTTGAATATAACAGAAGGAGGCGATATTGATGCCAGTAACGAAGGTACTGGACAGAGTAAAGGTGGTGATGTTATTATCAATGCCACTGGTAAAGTGTTTATTACCGCAGAATTACATGAAGGGGAATTTTTAGGTGGAATTTATAGCAGTGCTGAAAATGATGGAGCTGGCGGTGATATATCCTTAACAACCGAACAACTTACCTTAAAACAAGGCGGTTCTGTTTCAGCCGCAAGTAACGGTTCTGGTGATGCTGGGCATCTAACTCTCAATATTAACGACACATTAAAAATTGAAGAAGCTGGTCAAATAAATACCTCAACTCAAAATGCAGCTGGTGGCAATATTTCGCTTTCCATACCAAATTTACTATACCTACATGATGGACAAATCACTACCAGTGTTAAAGGTGGTAAAGGTGATGGTGGCAATATAGCTATTTCGCCTCCAACTTTTGTGATTATGAATGGTGGTAAAATTATTGCTCAGGCTAACGAAGGGCATGGTGGCAATATTAATATTAAATCTGACCAATTTATTACCTCTACCAATAGTTTAATCAGTGCTTCTTCAAAGTTTGGAATTGATGGTGAAATAATTATTGATTCACCTGATACTGATATTGGCGGAAAACTCTTTGTATTAGAAACTGATATGGCTAATGCCGCCGACCAACTTAAAGATTCATGTAATTCACGCATTGCCGACAATCTGAGTACTTTAACACTGATTCAAACTGAAGGTGTACATAAACCGCCAGATGATCTGTTGCCCAGCCAACCCATTTTTTTTACTCCAAAGCCATTGAAATTACAAGCTACAAAACGTTATAATAATAAATTGTTAGCTCAAGCTGGGTGTAGGCTTAAATAAGTGGAGTTCAAAACTTTAGCTTTGATTGTTGTCAAATAACGTATTGCCAAAACCTGTCAGGTCTCAGCAGTTTTTTATTTTAGTCTCCATTTCTAAAAACATGTTTGAAGTTATTTAAGACTTAAAAAAAAATGAAAAAATATTTAATATGGTTTTTAATAATAATTTTAACTGGTTGTGGACAGCAAAGTTCTGATATCCAAAAAGAATCAACTCTGCCAATTCCACTTGATAAGGATTGTGATGGTAATTATAAAATTGCTCCCAAACCATGTTTGAGATTAGCTTTATCGCAACCATTAGAAACCATCGATCCGGGTTTAATCTATAATACGAATCAATCAGAAATAGTTGAGCAATTGTTCCTTGGATTAACAAACTTTCAAAAACAACAAGATGGCACTTTTAAAGTAGTTGGAGAATTAGCAACTGATTGGCAAGTTAGTGAAAATGGTACAATTTATACTTTCAATCTTCGTAATGATGTATCATGGGTTAAAAAACAAGATTCAAAATGGATAACAACAAAACCAGTAACAGCCCATGATGTTGTTTGGACTATTAGACGCAATTTAATAGACAACGAATATAACCTAGTATCATTACAATCTATACATAATGCTATTGCTATAAATCAGATAAGACCAAACGAAGCTCAAAAGAGAGAATTTCTTAACAATGGAACCATTTCTGTTGAGGATACACTCTTGTCTTTAGGAGTTCGTGCCATTGATGATCACACAGTTGAGTTTATACTTGAAAATATATTTCCGGCTTTTCCTAAAGTTATAAGTACAGCTAGTTATCGGCCTTTGCCTCGTCACGTTATTGAACAATATGCAGATACATGGATTGAACTAGAACATATTCAAACTAATGGCTCTTATGTCTTGGTTGATTGGCAGCAGGGCAATGACATTATCCTAACAAAAAATCCATATTATTATGCAGCTACAGATAACCAAATTTCAAAAATTCACTATTATATAATTCCAGAAACTGATCTTGGTTTAGCAATGTATAAGAACAATGGTTTAGATATTTTAGGTGGTTCATATCTCGAATTACCAATGGCAGATATTTATCGAATTAAATCGGATCCATTTTTAGCCGAAAATTTGCAGAAAGGGCCTCGTGCATGTACTGCATGGTACAGTATTAATACTCAACGGCTACCAACAGATAATTTATTAGTTCGTAAAGCTTTAGCTGCTGCTCTTGATAAACAGTTGTTAATTGATGTTATTATTAAAGAAAACAAACCAGCCAAAACATTAGTTCATCCAATTGCTATAGGCACTGCTGATGAAAATATGGGTATTCCATTTAATCTTAAACAAGCAAAAGAATACTTAAAACAATATAAAGAAGAAAGTTCTTCGCAAAAAATTCCTACAATTATTTTGGCACACTGGAAAGATGAAGGCATAAGAAAAATATCTAAAGGAGTTAAAGTATTGCTTTCTCATAACTTAAAAGATATAAATATTGAATTACAAGAAGATGATAGTTATTGGGAACAAACTAAACCACAAACAACAGTACCGCATATTTTTTGGTACGCAAATTGTGCAGCTTATCCAGAAGCTTCCAATTGGTTAGGTTTTTTTACTTCTTTTCCATACAATTTATTAAGTGATAATACCAACAGGCTTCTTACAAAACTTTTAAATGAAGCTGACCAAACAACTGATTTTAATGAGCAAAAAGAAAAATATCACCAAGCTGAACAACTATTGACTCAAGAAGAAGTAGCTGTGATTCCTCTTTATTTTACCTACCCTAATATTTTAGTTAAACCTCGTGTTAAAAATTGGTATAACATGCCAATGGGTGGGCAACATATCCGTAATTGGCAACTTGTAGAATGATTATGAAACATTGGATAATTTTTTCATTAGTAGTAACAATAATTATGATGGTTATTGGATACCGTTTTTTAAGTAATGAATTTGTTTATATTGCTCTAGCGGGACCAATGACTGGGGAAGATCAAGAGCATGGTAAAGCAATGTTACAAGGCGTTGAACTTTACCTTGATGAAATCAATCAAAAAGGTGGCATACATGGCAAAAAAGTTAAGCTGCTTAAATTTGATGAGCAAAATAAAACTTGTGGCAAAAATATTAAGCTAAAACAATGTGCTAAAATAGCAGCTAATCAAGTTGTTGATAGCCCAGCCCTAGCTGTTATTGGTCATTATAGTAGTGAACCAACATTAGAAGCATCTGGGGTTTATAAAGAAAAAGGAATTCCTGCAATAACTGGAACTGCTACTGCCGATGAAATCACAAAACTTGATGAAAAATGGTATTTCCGCATTATTTTTAAAAATAATGATCAAGCAGCAGTAGTGGCTAATTATGCACATAAAATTCTTGATTATGAAAATGCCTATATTTTTTATGATAATGACTCTTATGGTAGAGGACTCGAAAATTCATTTAGTGAAACTGCTGCTAGAATCGGACTTAACATTAATAATAAATGGAACTTTGGCAAACAAACTAGTTTCAAAACTGCTCTTAATAATATGATTGATAACCTAAAAAATGCAGACTCCGATGGGATTTTATTTTTAGCCACTCATTCAACTGAAGCAATAAAAGTTATCAGAGAATTGAGACGTTTACCATATAAATTGCCTATCATTGGAGCAGATGCACTTTCCAGTAACCGCTTTACACAAACTTTAAAGAAAAATTATCCACAAGAACAATTATATCCCGGTTATTATACTGATGGTATTTATGTTGTATCACCATTTTTGCTTGATATTGCTGGCAAACGAGCCCAAGATTTTTACCTTAAATTTAAGAAAAAATATAATAAAACTGCTGCTGTAACATCTGCCTTATATTATGATGCAACAATAGTTGCTGTCGAGGCAATAAAAAAAATGTTAGTAGAAGAAGAAATAACCAACATTAAAGAGCAGCGTAAAAAAGTTAAAGATAACTTACGACAAATATCTAGGTTAGAAAACGCAGTAGAAGGAGTAACCGGCTATATTTATTTTGATAGTAATGGCGATTCTATTAAATCCATTCCAATAGGCATTTATAAAAAGGGGCAACCAGTTACCGCTTGGTATCAATATCAACCTTTATCTTGGATGCAGGAAGAGGAAAATCTACTGCAAAATATTTTGAATAATAATGTGATTCAAGTTAATGATAAATTTATGCAAAAAGCTCAAGTTGTTTATACTGGTATAGATTTTAATGACATCAGTGAACTTGATTTAAATAAATCTATTTTTAAAGCTGATTTCTATATTTGGTTCCGCTTCTTTCAAGAAGGATTTAATAACACTGAAAATGATTTTACTAATATTAATTTTACTAATACTTTTGATCCCAAGGATAATAAAAAAGGGATACTTGTTGAATCAGATGAGTATATACCGAAACAAGGCTCTAAAAATGGCAAAGTTATTATAGAATCTTATCGGTCCAAAACACCATTTAAAGTTAGCTTTGAGTTACATGATTATCCGCTTGATAAACAGATTTTACCTATCAGGTTTCAGCATAATAAATTGACTACAGATAAATTAATTTATGTTATTGATAGAGAGGGTATTAAATTGGATAAACAACAGAAAATTTTTCCTAGTTGGAAAATAATGGATGATGGGATTTCGTTTTTTCAAGATACTCAGAAAAATGATTCTACCTTGGGCAATCCGAAACGATTTGATTCACAAAAAAGATTGGAATATTCACAATTTAATGTAGAAATCAAAATTGAACGCCATGTTCTTAGCTTTATTTTGAAGACATTATTACCAACAGTGTTTGTATTGGGATTAGGATATGCAGTCTATTTTACCAGTGCTTTTGCAACTAAAATGGCATTAAGCATCAATGTGATTATTGCAACATCATTATTTCACTTAAAACTTTCTTCTTCGGCTTTGGCTTCAGTGAATTACAATGTCTTGATTGAATATGTTTTTTATATGGTTTATATGTTAGGAATTTTTGGAGTTATTGCTGCTCTCCTTATCCATAAAGAGGAAGCAAAAATTAGTACAAAGAAAGATAAACTTGATAAATTTCAAGAATGTGATGGATTTTTAGAAGAAGAATTTGAAAATGTTAAAACACAAATTCGTATCAGTGATGAATTTATTGAGCGTATTGAAAAGACTGGTAGGATAGGTTATCCACTTATAATTATATTTTCTATGTCAATAATATGGGTATTTTATTTTTAGATCGGATTAATATAGCAATTCTTAATTATGAATGCTTAATTCTTAATTAAAATCTATAAAAATATCAGACTCTTGCTTAATATAACTTTGGTTTATCCAATCGGGAAATGCTATACAAAGTGGGCGATTAACGATATGTTTCATGTTTTCAGCACGTCTAAACTACTTATTATGTTTGAATTTATGATAATTATCTCCGAGAAATGAAATTTATAGTTGTTGGTAATGAGCCTTATTTGAGTGACAATGGATGTTGGACAATATCCTGAGCGTATCAAAACAGAGACCACATTACCACAAATTTTAGGGATAAAAGTATTGGAAATTGATGTTAATTAAATGCCAAGAGTATCACCACAATTTTTCAGAGACGCAAACTATTATCATAAAGAAACTGCTAACAACTTAGCTACTTTAGTTGCTACTGTATCCCAACTACTACCAGCCACTGCATTTCTCCTGCTTTCAATTAAACTTGAATCATCTTCTTGTAATGCTTTGTCAATACAAGCCAAAAATTCCTCGTGAGAATCAGCATTATAGATTAACTCTTTATAAGCCTGAAAAGCTGGCAATTTCATTGTAACAGTTGGATATCCCAAGGCCAAATACTCTTTTAGCTTAGTTGGATTACACATAACATTAAACTCATTTTGTAAAAAAGGAATGATTCCAACATTAAAATGAGCAGCATGAGCAGCTAATTCTTCTGGTGAAATTTGAGCTATATGTCTAGTATTTTTTTCAGCCAATACTTTGGACAAATCCATTTGTTTAGGCCCGATTAATACCAAAGTACCGGGGTTTATATGGCGAGCTATTTTAATCATCAATTCTGAATCCATCCGATATTCATCCATGCCCCCATAAAAACCAACTATTGGTCTTGGTAAACCTAACATAGATTGCGGTATAGCAATTCGTTGTCCTTCAATTGGTCGAGCCGCTACAAACTGGTCAAAGTCAACTCCATGCCCAATAAGCACAGATTCTTTAACTAATTCTTGTTCTCGTTTCATTAAACCTTCATGGACATAAGCTGCTGTATCAGAAATTTCTAATAGACGTTTTTCTAATGCTCCAACTTGTTTTTTATCGGCTTCTGGTAAAGTGCTGAAGTCATCACAACGGTCTGATACAACTTTAATCCATTTACCACGCTCAACTGCCGGAGTCATGGTTGGCATGGATACTAATGCTGAAGGATGTTTGATTTTTAATCGCCTGCAAACTATTTTTACCTGTAAATTCAATAGCCAGCCGTTGACTTGTAACATAGTTGGTGAGTAACGAGGAATGAAAATAGGACTGTAAATATACATTCCAGAAACTGGATCACGTTTTAATCCTTTAGTTAAACTTTTGATTTTACGCCAATATCTTGACCAAGCAATTTCGGTTTTACCGGGAACTGGCATTCGCATTCCAATACTATTAATCCATACCGTTGGCACATGTTTAGCGATACGAGTTGCCATTCGCACAGAGGCATGACCACGATTATGATACCACCAATCCACATTACCAAAGTGGATTACTCCATCACAATTTTTTGAATTTTGCATATTTATTATCCATACTATTGATCAAATTGGTAACAGCATAAAGCCTGCCAATGCTTCGTTCTCATCATTATACACAAATTAAAATATCGAATATCTCGTTCCCAACGTCTCGTCCCATCGTTATACATAAGTATTTAAGCACTTGAAATGAAAACATATTATGTAGGGTGGGTAGAAACGAAGTGGAAACCCACCGAACCTTCAAAATGGTGGATTTCATTTCATTCTATCCACCCTACATTTGTTGCTTGGAACTTATGTATAACGATGAGACGAGACATTGGGAGCGAGATAAATTTGCAAGGAGACCTTGCAACTCCAAAAGTAGATTACATTATTTCATACACGTTGCTAATTAATGTTCAATTTCAATAGGTTTTTATACCAATATCATTCTTTACTCATTGAATTAATAAACGTATTTGCTTCTGAAATAGAAGTCTCCATTTCTTTTATTAAAGAGGCCACATTTGATTGAACTGATACCAATTCATCTTGAATTGAAGCAATAGCTTGGGCATTCAGATTATGTTTCAAGAATAAAACTTGATCTCTAAATGTAGTAAGCACTGGCTCAATTTTCTTTTCTACTTGCTTCATGGCATCAATAAGTTTTGCATAACGAGTTTGAGTTTCGGCCAATTTCTGCTGACTTATGCGACGCATATTATCGTTGGAGTATTGTTTTATCTCAGTTTCCCATTCCCGAAATAAAGCTTTAGAAACATCATCCACAGAGTTAATACGCTTTTTAACTTCTTCAGCCCTGGATTCGCTACGTTTAAATTCAGAACTTAGTTGATCATATTTCTTTTTTAAGGCAGCACCATCAAACTTAACCACTGAGCTGAATTTTTCTAAAGCAGATTTAAACTGTTTTTTTGCAGCTTCTTGAGAATCACGAGCTCTTTTAACATCGCTAACCAATAAATCACGTTTATGGACACCAAATTTTTCCATGGTGTAAATACGTGCTGGTTGGCATCCTGATAAAAATATTAACGTAATAACAACTAATGAGATTTTATTAACAAACATAATTAAAATTTCCTATAGGTAACTATCTTGGATTATAAAATATACAAACTATATTCTCAAGTTTCAGAGTTCAAATTTATCATATAGACATTCATAAAAATACATTCGTATGAAACCTGCGAGGTTTTGGAAACCTCGTAGGTTTGTAAGTGAAATTATTTATTTGAAAAACTATAATATAGCTTTTCAGATAAATAAAAGTTCTTAATACCTGACAGGTTTCCGAACCCTGTCAGGTCTCTTGACCCAACTAAAAGAGGAACAGAAACACCAATCCAATAGCAACTACACCAATGAGCAAAGTAGTTGTTGACCATTCATCTACATCATTAGTTGGAATGTCAATAAATTTATTATTGGACCAATCAAGATGCACTGGTTGATTCAAATTATTCAAAAAAGTTGGTGACAGCCCAGTCAATTGATTATTACTCACATTAAATCGTTGTAATTGCTGTAATTTTATCAAAGATTGGGGGACATGACCATTTAGCTGATTGTCATTCAAATTAAGGGTTTGCAGTTGTTCAATATAACTGATAGAACTAGGGATGGAACCATTGAGTTGATTATTATTCAAAGCCAAAGTTTTTAACTGACTCAAATGTCCCAAAGAAGATGGAATTGTTCCATTAATTTTGTTGTCAGCTAAATTAAGGCTTGATAACTTACTAAAATAATAACCAATTGACGGTGGAATAACTCCTCTTAGTTGATTTGCAGCTAAATCAATTTGAGTGACATGTCCATCTTGACAAGTTATACCTTTCCATTCACAATGGGTTTGCTCTGCACTCCAACTTTCTTCCCAATAATAACCTTTAGTACGATAATAAAGTTCCACCAAACCTTTACATTCAACCTGAGGCAGTTGTGTACATTCGACTGCAAGTAGTTGCCCAGTTTCTGCGGCCATCTTTGCTTTAATAGCCTGAGCGTACTTCTTAAAACTAGGAGTTACATAGACAAAGCCTTTTTCTGGAAATTCAGAAGCCGGTTGAGGTCTAACCAGAGATTCCAGTTCATTGATATTAATACCGCTACCTACCCCTAGGGCGTTGATAACATCTACACCAGTTGTTACTGCCCGGTCTGCTGCACTTGAAGAACCAGAACTTTGACCATCTGTTGAGATATCAATAACTTGTTTGCCAGTTTTGAATTTAAATTGCCGAGTACAAACATCAATAGCAGCCGCAATATAAGTGCCGCCTCCCATTTGGGATATAGTACGAACCTGAGCCGCTACATTGTCAGCAGCAGCTTGGCTATCAATGAGTGTGGGACCAACTTCAACGTGAACACTGCTTGAGAATTGTACTATGGAAAGAGTGACGCTACCATTTTGAGGTACTACAGAAGATTTTTCAATAGCTCTCGCCAAACCTTCTATTTGCAATTGAAATTCGCTTGCTCCTATACTGCCGGAACCATCTATGGCGGTGCATAGTTCTAACTTTTCTGCTGCTTGTAACGTGCTACCGATTAACATGGACATCAATAATGCCCAGAATTTAAAAATAATAATGTTTTTCACTGATAATAATCTCCTATTGACTTAAATGAGTAGGTTTAACTGTTGCTCTATTCACCTGAACTTTGGTAAAGCTATTAACCACTATTAATATATCACATTCATAAGGTTTGACAACTAATTGGCAAATGATATTGAGTTAAGAAAATAAGGGTAGTCCTATAGAAAATAGTGGTGTACAATATATTCAAAATATATATCGTTTTCGGTTAAATAGTCTATTTTGTTGTATTTCTTCTATAATTTGCTCTGCACTTTGGTTTGATTGGAAGGCTCCAAACAGTGGTTTTAATGAAGCTTCTGGAGTAATTTTTGTGGATTTTGACAACCAAGAGATGAGTTCTAGTTTCTGTTCTTGATTTAAATTTTTAAGTTAATCAAAGTGATTATGTAATATTGTTTGATTGAAATCTGTAGTAATCATAGTTAATTACCTTTATATGGTTTATTGAAATACTTTTTATTTGTCTGAATCAGAATTCACAGAATTTGAGAATTCACAGAATAGACAAACTCAATAATATCAACAAACCCATTCTGAAAATTCTATAATTTTGAAAATTCTGATTCAGACAAAAAAGTCCGTTAAATCTTGTTCAATCATTTCCAGCAATCCGACACAGAATAGCATTAATAATTGCAGTACCTCTAAAATTTAACGATTCACATAATATATTTTCATCTCGTTCACCATCTAAGATTTGTTGGATAATAGCTACTAAAATTTTCCAACCTTTTTCTTCAAATGTTTCTAGAGTAGATTCTATATCTTTCCTTATTTTAATATCATTCACAGCGGCAACCACTGCAACGATCAAAGGTTCAAATTGCTGCAAGTCGTACTGCTCCCCATGAGACCCTTTATACGCTTCATGCGACTGACGACGATATTCAGAGGCTTTAGCAGTATCGTTCTGTTTTTCAGCAATTTCTGCCAAGATGCCATATGCTTTCCAAACCTTAACTATAGCAGGGTTTAGGTCTAGTTTTTCTTTGATAGCCAATGCTTCTTCTATCAATTGTCGTGCTTCCGCTAGACGGTTGGGATAATTGGTTTGTATTAAGTTGGCGAGGTCTCTAAGGTCAATAGCTATATCCTTCCCATTACCTAATTGTTTATCTGCCTCAATAATCTTACGATACCAAGATTCTGCCTCTTCAGGTTTACCAACACTTTTTGTAATTATGGCTAAATTCTTCCAAGATGATACTGCCCCTGACAGATTACCTTGATATTCTTCAATTCGTGCAGATTCTCGACTGTGTTGCTCCGCTGCTTCCAAATGTTTAGTTTCTAGATACATAATTCCTAATTGATGATGAATTACGGCTTCTGATTCTGGTTCATCCAAGCGGTGATAAATTGCTAGTGCTTCATTATAACTTTTAGCAGCTTCTTGAATATTTCCTTGTAGCATAGCTAAGGTACCAAATTGTACTTTTAATACAGCTTCCCCTTTAACATCTCCGAGTTCTTTCTCAATAGCAGATGCTTTTTCATAATTTTCCCTAGCACTATCATAATCACCAATATCTCTCAACACATCTGCTAATTCTGTCTGCAACAATCCCATTTTTCCTTTCACATCGTTTGACGGTTCTAACTGTTCTGCTACAGTCAAACCTTGATGATAACATTCTATGGCTTGGGCTGTTTGTCCTTGATCTTTAAAGCATCGTCCTAAATTAACAAAAGTCATACAATTGTTAAAACTTGGTTCATCCCCCAAACTAACTAAGATTTTACTAAACACTTCTGCCGCTTTCTGATATTTACCAGCACGGTACAATTGTTCACCTTTGTTGGTACGGCTGGAAAAATTATCCAAGTGTTCAATCCGTTGACTCAAGGTTGTATAATCATGATTGAATCCAAATAAATTGAGAAACCAGTTTACATTGTCAACAAATTTTACCGAGTATTCTTTCTCTGCATCTAATGCACCATGCACCGCATACAATAAATTAGGCAACTCTCTCTGAAAGATAGCACGAGTTTGATAAGGATTTTTGGTATCATCAAAATATAGACTAACTGACAGTTGATAATAATGTTCTTGATGACGAACAAGCAATTGTTCCAGTTCCTCAATGGTAATACGAGATTTAATTACTGGAGCTAAGGTTGGGTGAAATTTGAGGTAAGGCGTACTAGCACCAGATAAATCCTTTACCCCGATCAAATATTCTGGCTGAATCAAGTTTGTTGCTTCTAAAACAGAGCGGAGTGTTTGCCATTGTTTTTCAGTAAATTCAGTTATTACTAGTAAATAGGGTTCTATCGCCCCACCCTGAAACACCCCCAACATTGGCAACAACCTCTTCGACTCCTCATCCAACCGATCCAACGACAAATTCAACGAAGCCAACAACGGATTACCCTGCGTATCCACAAGAAACTTCTCCAACCGACTCCCCAACTCCTCAATCCCCCGCACCTTCAACTCCCCAGCTATCAAACCAATCGACAACGGATGACAATCAACCTGCTTAAAAAGAGCCAATACCTCCTCACGTTTCGGCACCTCCACTTCCGGCATAGGCGGCAACTTCAACAATCTTTGAAAATACGCCCAAGCATCATATTCACTCAATCCCCCCAACACCAAAGACTGATGAACCAAACTACCCTCAACCGGATAATCAGCATGGTTAAAATCCGGCGAGCGAGTCGTCATCAACACCCGACATTCACTAATTTCAGACCACTCCTTCGCCACCGTCAACAACTCACTCAATGCTTCCGCACTCAAAACCTCCAAATTATCCAAAATCAGCAACGTAGAAACATGATGCAACGCCTCACCAGCCGCATCCACATTCACCAAACTCCTATCCAAAACCGTCGCCAAAGTACTCACAGCCAAATCCGTTGCATGAATTTCCACTCCCTGAAATTTAGCATAATCCACAAAACAAACTTTCTCAAACAAACCAGTTCGATACAACCACCGCCCCGCTTCAACAGCCAAAAACGTCTTCCCCTGTCCCCCAAAACCAGAAATAGTCAAACGTTGCGTCCCATCCTGCACAAAAGCACACTCAATATCCCACAACTCCCTTGTACGTCCCCAAAAACCAGCCTTCGGCAAAGGAGACAAATTACCCCAATGATTCTCAACCGGCTGTTTAACTTCAACCGGAGGAATCAACAAAGGCATATCCTCACCAGCTTGATACAAAGCCGGTAAAAACCAATCCTGCAATTTCAAAACAACAAGATTTTGCCCCCGTTGCAATTCAATCCGCTCAGAATTTTGATACAAATCACTGCGGGCATTATCCAACGCCTCGCCAATCCCCTTACCACAAGTCAAATGCCCATAAAATGATGCAAATAACATCCGAGTCGCATTAACATGTACCGAATGAGTCATAGCAATAACACTCTCCACCCCAGCATGAATCAACTGCACCGCCACCGTACCCATCGGTTCCTCACTTATCGCCGCCGACTGACACGCAGACAAAATAACCAACGGAATTTTAGCCGCTCCCAAAATCATACCAAGTCCTTCTGCGGAAACCTTCTGCACATTCCAATTAATAGCGTTTGGAAAAAGCAAATATCCAATTGAATTCTCTGAATCAAAAGCACCATGACCATCAAAATGCAGAATATCAATTGGCGGTTTACTCTTATCATTCAAACGCATCCGCAAATTATCCCAAGTAGCTGGCCGCAAAAACTCCACCTCAATTTCCGACTGCTCCACAGCATCCAAAACCGCTATTGGATCAGTTCGTGGATCAAGAAAACCAGCACCATGTGGACGACTGACAACAAACAGTAAATGCAATCGCTCTTTGGTTGCCACCTGCCCAGCTTTCAAATTGGCTAAACGACGACGAATCGAAATACGTGGTTGCTGATGAAACAAATATTCATTGTCAAACCGCAACAACTCCCACGGCAATGCCAAAATCGCCGGATGACTGGCACTTATCGTCAACAAACTTCCAACTTTAGCTTGACGATGAAATTGCTGCAACAGTTCAACCGCCTTCTCATTATGAAATACTGCGGTTAATAAACTCTCTCCCAACACTGGCAAACGTGCCGCTATTTTAGCCGCCCGTTTATCATCAACATCAGTGGTATACAAATAAGCATACACCTCCAAATACCAATGAATATCCTTCTGGTCTTCCTCAGTCAGTGGAGATTGAAATTCCAATAATTCTGAAGAGTTACCATCAAAATGGATAATTACTTGATTTTTAGTGGGGAATTCTAGGTTAAGTTCTTGGGGCATAGTGTATTCCTTGAAAACGACAGACCTGACAGGTTTCCAAAACCTGTCAGGTCTTAAAGTTACTTACAATATTTCTTAGCAAACGGTGTCAAGCCAATATGAATCACAAAAACAGTTATAGCAAGCAGTAATACTTCTAACGCAATTCCAGAAAAACCCATCGCAGCCAAAAAACCAGCAAATCTTTCTAAAAGAACTACTTTATCAGCATCACCAAACATATCATATTTTTTACGTAAATCACTATCAGCATCGCAGAGAACTTCTTTAGCCTTATCAGCAAACTCTTCTAAAAAAGAATCAGCTTTTTTGCTTGTTTTATCCTCAATAGCCTTACGTTGTATAGATGGCAAATCATCATCTTTTCCTACACTAAATAACTGAGTTTCATCACCCCGTTTGCTTACATCAGACGAGTATTTACTTAACTCACGCAATTGCTCATCAACTTGAGATGCAAGAGCCGTGAGTTCTTCAGTTGTAAAAATATTATTCATTAATTTGGTTTCCTCTTAACTATTTATAATTATAAACATTGAATTCAAAAATATCAATTTGAAACACAAGTGCCTCTTGCAAAATTATTTCACGGACAGAGTGTCAAAAAAATAAATTATTCATTTTTGGTTGAAAAAAATTAAAATGAACATTATCGTCACAACAAGGAATGGAATAAATATTGCCTATATAATCCATAAAACTTCTGTGGTTATTTCATCAAAAGGAGAGGATAGCCGATTTCTTATTGTCATTCGTTGACTCTGACATAATTTAGGATAACTCTTTTTTAATTAGGAATTTTGGATAAAGAATTAAATACAAAAATTTACTATACCAATTAATCTTTTTTTTGCTCTTTTATTATTAAGGAGTTTCATAGAAATTTCATGATGTCCTCGGAACGTCCATGTCTTGTGAACTAATCAATTTTTCAGCGAAACCGGTTATAATTGCCCCGACACGTCAGGTCTCATCGGGCGATTCCGCACTGGAGCAGCTCCGTCCCACCGACTCCCCTCATCGTTATATATTAAGTCTCAAGCAACAAATTGTAGGGTGTATAGAATGAAATGAAATCCACCATTTTGAAGATTCGGTGGGTTTCCACTTCGTTCCATATTCACCCTACATAATCACTGCCATTTGCGTTAAGGGCAACCATAAAGGATTGCTCCTACGTTAAATGATGATTTGTAAGGGTTATTTCTTGTGGTTACCCCAATCAATCTCCTTAACGCAAATGACAGTAACTCTACATAATATATTTTCATTTCAAGTACTTAAATACTTATGTATAATGATGAGCCGACTCCCCCATAACGTTACACGGTGAGCTTGTTCAAAATTTCAAGAAATGCCGATCCGCTTAACTATTTCTTCAAATTTAAGAACTCTCACTTAGTCGCAGACTACTCGACTTCGGCTTCGTCTCTCCATGTCTCGCAGCACAGGATTACCTTAAATTTTAATTCAAACAACAAAAATTCGGCTATCTATATAGCTTTTCAGATAAATTTTTTAGCCAAAAGACCTGTCAGGTTTGCGAAACCTAGCAAGTCTGAGAACTTTTATTTTTCTGAAAATCTATAGCATATTTTTACCAAATAATATATAATATTATCAATGAATTAAAAGTGTTTTTTACATTTTGTAATGGTAATATAAGCTATTAATTGTAAAAAAACTACGCAATATATTTTTTTGATATAAAGTATTGCTTTTTATTTAATGCAAATTATTAATTGCGATTTTGCAATAC
>JAUCGL010000061.1 GCA_030378105.1 Candidatus Halobeggiatoa sp. HSG11
ACCAAAAAATCACAAATTTGCACTTGGTGGTGGAATTACTGAAACCTGCGAGGTTTTGGAAACCTCGTAGGTTTTGGCTCTTCCAAATAAATTCGACAAAAATTAAAAAGCTAATTGGAATAACAATTATTTCATTAACCTATTGTTTAATCAGTAATTTTAATTATAATAGTTCTATATCTATTGCAAATTCTATCATAATACATTTATAATAGTTGAAGTTTTAAACAATTAAGGACTCAGACATTGCACAAGACAAACATTTAATGAAACCACTTAAATATCGTTCCCAAACTCTTGTTTGGGAACGCACTGCCTACGAAGCTCAGCTTCGTCATTAATAATGATACATCTTAACCTCAAATCAAAGCAGAGCTTAAACGGCATTGTGTTCCCAAACAGGAGTTTGGGAACAATAATAAGTTATAACTATATAATTTATAAAAAATTAATTTTTTTTAGCTTTTGTCAATGCGTAAGTCACTAGTATATATACTTATTTAGGAAAGATGTCTATTTATCATCATGATCGGGAATTATTAAATTCTCGGCGGATATGCTAAAGCAAAATCCTCATATTCAATAGTTAAATTAGGATTATAATAAGGATCATTTGCTAATACATCACCCCAATTTGATTGCATATAATTTAATTCGTGTCGTAGTCGTAAATATTTTTTCAAAGTATTATCCGAACCACGACTGGCAGATTCCAGATGATATAATTCGGCATAAGGAGTCCACAATATTCTATATCCGTGTTCACGAATTTTTAAACACAAATCCACATCATTGAATGCAACTTTGAGATGTATCTCATTTAACCCCTCAACTGCTTCAAATACCTCACGACGTAAAATAAGACAAGCTGCTGTTACTACAGAATAATTTTGAATTAAAAATGGATGCCAGTGATAACCGGGAGCTTCCCTAGCTAAAAACTTAAAATTATGACCAGCCATACCGCCCAAACCAACGATAACTCCCGCATGTTGAATTGTATCATTGGCATAGTATAATTTAGCTCCTACTGCTCCTATTTCTGGACGCACAGCATGGCTAACCATCTCTGTCAACCAGCCTGAATTAATAACTTCCAAATCATTGTTTATTAATCCAATTAATTCCCCATTGGCATGAGAAACGCCTATATTATTTAATTGCGAATAATTAAAAGGAGCATTATGCTGAATAACAGTTATTCTTTCATCTTGTTGAATTTGTGCAAAATATTTTAAAGTTTCAGTTTTTTTACTACCATTGTCCATGATAATGATTTCAACATTTTTATAATCAGTTTGCTGCAAAATACCTTCTATTGTGCCACGTAATAGCTTGAGTTTGTCACGAGTTGGAATGATTAAGCTAACTAGTGGAGGTTTGATTGGTAAAGGATAAATAACTCTGGTATGTCCACCAATGGCTTCTTCAACTTTAATATCAGGTTGCTGTAAGCGTTGAAAATGAGCCTGTAAAATCTGACAATTATTGGTGGAACTTTTTTCATTTTTATTATGATATAAAATATGTGGAATATGAATAATAGTATTACTATCAATCTGTTCAATAAAACGTAAGGTAAATTCATAATCACCCGGAATAATATTTTCAAATTTATAATTTATTATTGATTTTCGATAGACAGCTAGGTTATTAATAAAATTTTTAGAGTAAAATAAATCTGGATTCCAGTCTGATTTTAAATAAGGATCGTAACGTTTTCCTTCAGAATTAAGTTTATCTTCATCACTATAGATAAGATTGGCATAAGGATGTTTGTTGAAAGTAACAGCAATCAGGTGTAAAGCATGAGCTGGCAATTTATCTTCAGAATCCAATATCGCAATTAAATCACCAGTAGCAAGATTCAAAGCTTCATTTTCAGTTACCTTTTTTATTCGCTTATCTACAGGTAAAGTTGTTGATAAATTTTCTGAATGAATGAGCAATAATTCCCAATTTGGATAAATCTGTTCAAGTATTGAGTTGATACAGTTTCCATCACCAGTTATCGGCATTAATATTGAGATAGTTGGACGGTACTGTAATTTAGTTTTTTGCATTTGCTCAAGCTCAATCTTGCTTAAACTATCAAATTGTTTAATCCATAAAGCATATTCTCTGGTATCATGCCAAGGTGTATAAGGTTGTTGGGTTGAATGTTGCCGTCTTTGGAAATAGTTGATTTTCCAAGCTTCAAAGCTATCTAAAATTTTGTTAATATGATCTCTGGCAGTTATTCCTCCAGAACGACCTAATAGCTTCAAAATTATCTGGGCAATTAAGTTACCGATTTGCCAAGTTGCCGAATTGTAAACTGCTAAAATATCTTGTTGTAGGCTTTGCGTCCATTGAATTAATTTATTAATGTCCTGAGTACGTTCATTAAGAGTTTGTTGTAAATCAGCAATTTCTTTTTTTTGTTCAGCAATTTCAATCTGTGCTTGGGATAATTGTTCTTTGTAGTTGTTCAATTTATTCGAGAAATTTTATGTATTATGGTAGGAACTTTCACTATAATTAAAGTCTGAATCTTTAACTTTGGAAATATTTAATTATTAATACAAAATAAACCAAAGCTGAAATTTTGGATTCCAAATCTTAAATTAATAATATAGACGTTCAGAAAAATAAATTCGTGCGAAACCTACGAGGTTTTGGAAACCTCGCAGATTTTTAGTGAAACTATTTATCTGAAAAACTATAAGTAGTGAATCAGGAGGTTGGGAATGAGAAATTTTATTTGAAGTTAATAATTAACAAAGAGTTTGATAGTCAATTTAAATTTTCACTAATAAGGAACAGGCAATAAACCTGCTCCCAATAAAAATTTTACTTCTTAGCTTCAACAGTTTTAGTAGCAGCTCGCATATGTTTAACTTCTTCCAAAATCACATTAACTGATGATTTCAAAGGAGCCCAACCATACCAGTGCATATAATCATTACTTGCATGAAATGCACCTTGAAAAGCTCGTTGTCGATACTTTAACATGATCAAATACAATTCTTGTTCAATCTTAGTTTTAGCATCGTAATATTGTAATAAATCTGGAGCATATTTCCAACCTTCAGGTTTTTGTAAAATTCCATCTTTATATAATCCTTGTACCGCCTGAATAGCCTTAGCAAATTCATGATCCGCAGATTTAATAATAGAGTCTGAAGCATCAAAATGCTCGGCGATATAACCTCTTGTGTGGCAATTATTACATATCGCTTTCATTTCAGATCGCATTTCATTGAATTTACTCGGACCATTGGCAGCCTCACTTTGCACTATTATTTCAATAAAACGTTCCGTAGGTTGAAATTCTGAATCTAAAATTCCAGCAGCTTGTAAAATTAAAGTTCGGTCAAACACCCACTGTGGGTCATCATCCAAACCTTCATAATTACCATCTGGTAGCAATTTAGCCAGTTTATTTAAAGATTCCTCTTGGTCAGGAATAATTTTTATCAATCCTAATACATTTTGTTTGGTTGGAATTCTTAAACCTAAAAAACCCCAAGAAGTTCTAACTGCATGATTACCTTCTGCCATATGACATTGTTGGCAAGTTGGAGTGCGATTATCTTCATTTTTATTCTTTTCAATATCCCAAATAATCCCATGCTTGGAAGATTTATACATTTCCCATTGTGGGTGGTCAAATCCCATATGACAATTGGAACAAGCTCTTGGGTCTTGAGCTTCAGATTTTTTAAAACTATGGCGAGTATGACAAGCATCACATTGAGCATTACCATAACGGTATTCAGAAATTTCCTTACCGCCATCACTTTCAAGTTCATCAGTGAAACCTTGTTGAATTCCCATTAAACCTTTTTGACCGATTTTATGGCAGCCTGAACAGCCTCGATAACCTTCGCCGGTTATAGGTGCTGGTTGACCATGATATGCGACCTGTGACTTCATTCCAAACCAAGCCAAATTATGCTTACCTTCACGCATTTGTACTAATTGTTCATTATGACACTCTTCAGCACAACTATCAGCAGTGGGTAATGTTGCTTTTTCGGCATCATCAGCCGTTTGATGTTCAAAACTATGACAATTAACACATAAAACTGGTTTTTTTGCTAATTTTGTCATTGGGCTATCAAGATATTGCTTAACAATACCCGGGGTAGCTGAATTATGACATTTCACACATTTTTCATTAGTTGCTTGAGAATCATTCTTATGTATTATTTTATCATAAGCAAAAGCCATACTACTCAACAACATACTTAAAACTAAACACCATTTTAACATGGTGGAAACCTCCTAGGTGATAAGGAAAAAATATCGTAATTCTTACTATTTTATTATTTTCTTAGAAAGTTAGCAATATATTTTAATTTAAATACGGACAAATAAAATAAGATATACCTTATCAATCAATAATTTAATTACTATTTATAAAATAAATTAATCACTAACAATGTTTTTTTTATTTGATTACAAAATACAATTTGTTTCAAAATATCAACTAACTTTAGAAATATAATATGTGATAGAATTATATAGATTCTTAGGTTATATTTCAGAAAACTGAGTTCAAAATTTAGGATAAACTTAAGATAAATAATGAACTTTTGTAATCTTAAATATAGTTGGGAATGGGCATGAAATAATTTCATCAACTACCTCAAATCTTTAAGTTAAAGATAAAAGTATCCTTACCTTTCAAGGCAAAGGAGCAAGAGAGTAGGAGTTATCTTTAAATTATTTTATGCGTATTCCTTAAAAATTAATCTTGTTTCTTAAATACATTAAATAATAAGATAGGTATTTATTAAAGCAACTCCTACAAATTTATGATGTATTCGGTAGAGGTTAAAAATATATACTTATATATATTCCAATGATAAATTTAGATAATGAGAAAAATTTAATTTCAACCCTTCTTTAAGGATAAAATACATGAAACAATTATGTTCTGTGCGAGAATTTGGTAAAACATTTATTGCACTCCTTGTAGTTATCTCATTTGCTGCATTAGGCAGTTCTGGAGCATTTGCTGCTGATAAAGCTAAATTGCTTAAACCTTTTAAAAATTTAAGTAAAGAAAGTGCGCATTGTGCTTCTTGTCACCGCAAGAAAAATCCAAGTATTTACCAGCAATGGGGAAATTCTAAACATTATGGTGCTAACGTTGGTTGCTATGAATGTCATAAAGCAACTGTTGATGATCCAGATGTTATTCGTCATAAGGATTTTTTAATCTCTGTTATTGTATCACCTAAAGATTGTGCTGAATGCCATAATGAAGAAGGCCGACAATTTGCTAAAAGTCGTCATGCAAATGCTGCTGAAGTTGTCGGGTCACTTGATCATGCCTTAGCTACAACTGTTGAAGGTGCTGCAACTTTTCATAACGAATCACCAGCTGATGTTAGCGGTTGTGCTCAATGTCATGGTTCTACCATCAATATTCTACCTAATGGTGACCTCGACCCAACCACTTGGCCAAATACTGGTATTGGTCGAATAAATCCTGATGGTTCAAAAGGTGCTTGTAATGCTTGTCACCAACGGCATGAATTCTCTGTTGAGCAAGTTCGTCGTCCAGAAAGTTGTGGTTACTGTCATTTAGGTCCTGATCATCCACAAAAAGAAGTTTATGAAGAATCTAAACATGGTATTAGTTTCTATGCTAACGTGGATAAAATGGCTCTTGACTCACCTAAATGGGTAGCTGGTGAAGATTATAACGCTGCTCCAACCTGTTCCACTTGTCATATGTCAGCTACTACTGAAATGCCAATTACCCATGATACTGGCGACCGTATCAGTTGGACTTTACGCCCACCAATAGCTGAAAAGATTGATGCTAAATCAGTAGCTTTAGGTGAGAAAGTTAAACCTTGGTTATTACGTCGTAAAGATATGAAATCGGTATGTCGTTCTTGCCATAGTGGTGGTTTGGTTAACAATTTCTACGAACAGTTTGATGCAGTTGTTAATCTGTATAATAACAAGTTCTCTAAACCCGGAGCTACATTAATGGAAGCAATGGAAAAGAATGGACTAACTACTGCTGAAATTTTATTTGACGATAAAGTTGAATGGACTTGGTATCAATTATGGCATCATGCTGGCCGTAATGCTACTCAAGGTGCTTCTATGAATGCTCCAGACTATACTCAATGGAAAGGTTTGTACGAAGTATCTAAGATATTTTATACCGAGCTAGTTCCACAAGTTAAAGACTTGATTGCTAAAGCTACCAAAGATGGTAATAAAGCTGGTGCTGATGCTGTGCAGAAAGTGCTAGATGAAATTTTAGCCTCTGAAGAACATAAATGGTTCAATGGCCATTCAAGCCCTGAAGCTAAAGCTAAACATACCGCCGCTCATAAGCAATTTAAAGAGCGTTATTTGCAAGAAAAGTAATGATGTTAATTCTTAATGCTGTAATTCTTAATTCTTAATGAAATTCAAAATCTTTGTTTTAGGTTTTAATTAAGCATTAAGCATTCATAATTAAGAATTATCTTTTCATTCTCGTTCCCAACGTCTTCGTTGGGAATGCCTGTCATGATGCTCCAGCGTCATTCTTTAAATTTATTAGGGTGTGACGCAGAGCATCACGGTATGTATTCCCACGCAGAGCATGGGAACGAGAACTTACAATAAAAAGGATATAATATATGACAAAATTCCCCCGTTTCATGGCGGGAATGCTACTATTGCTAACTGCTATAACGGCTCAAGCAGAACTATCTGAAGAATATCGTAAAGGTTTAACCGAACCTCGTTTAGTCACTGAAGAAACTGATAATAAACAATGTCTTGAGTGTCATGATGTGGAAGGTGCAAGTGATTTTGCGGTATCGGAGTTTGATAGTGGCAGTCCTGTACATGAACGTTCTCTGTATATTGATGCTGATACTTTCATGGATAGCGTACACAATGAAACTAAATGTGTGGGTTGCCATGTAGATATAAAGGAAATGCCGCATAAGACAGATGTGCAGCGTTCGATTGATTGTGTGAATTGCCATGAAGAAAATATTCAACGAATGGCTGGTACTGAAAATAAGGTACTGACAAATATAAGCCACTATTTAGATTCCATCCATGCTCAACCAAATAAAGATAATCCTGACCAAGTTAATGCAACTTGTTGGCAATGTCATGGTAAGCACGATGTATTTCCAATGGATGATAAGGCAGCCAAAACTTATCGCTTATCCACTCCAGAAACTTGTGGTCGTTGTCATGAAGAAGCTTTCAATGATTATACTCAATCAGTGCATGGTTCTAAGGTTAAGCGACATGGTAATATGGATGCTGCGGTTTGTAGTGATTGTCATACCGCTCATACGATTGCTTCACCAGAAGATGATCCAGTACGGCTTGAAATAACTGAAAGCTGCGGTGGTTGTCATGAAGAAGAGTATGAATCTTATCGAGAAACTTATCACGGTCAGGTTATGAAACTTGGTTATACTCATACCGCTAAATGCTTTGAGTGTCATGAGTTCCATAAAACTCAAGAAGTTGATAATGTTAAATCGAAAGCTCATCCAGACAATCGGTTAGAGACTTGTCGTGAGTGTCATAAAGATGCAACGGCTGGTTTTGCTACTTTCCAACCACACGGTCATTCTCATGATTTCTCCAAGTATCCACAAATTTGGATAGTCACCAAGTTTATGATTGCACTGTTAGTTGGTGTGTTTGCTGTGTTCTGGTTGCATAGTGCTTTGTGGTTCTATCGTGAATATATGGATCGAAAAACTGGTAAAGCTCATATTCATGTTGATCATCATGGTGATCCGACTGATCCATATGCTTGTCAATATGTGGAACGGTTTAGTTGGCCTTGGCGACTAGCTCATTTGGCGTTGGCAATTGCAGTGATGGTATTGACTTTGACTGGTACGGCTGCGTTGTATGCTGGAACTTTTTGGGCTCCGTATGTTATAAAGATGTTTGGTGGACCACAGATTGCGGCTATTGTGCATCGAGTTGCGGCTTTGACCTTTGCTGGTGTGTTCTTCGGCCATTTAGCGGTGATATTTTATAAAGTATTCTATCTGGATCGGAAGACCTTTAGATGGTTTGGTCCAACTTCATTGTTACCACGTTGGCAGGATATGTATGATGTGATTGCAATGGTGAAATGGTTCTTTAATAAGGGGCCACGTCCTGCATTTGATCGTTGGGCTTATTTTGAGAAGTTTGATTATTGGGCTCCGTTCTGGGGTATGTTTATTATCGGTTGCTCTGGTTTGATGTTGTGGTTCCCGAACTTGTTTGCGATGTTCTTGCCGGGTTGGGTGTTCAACGTAGCAACTATCGTGCATGGTGAGGAAGCTTTCTTAGCGGCGGTATTCTTGTTTACGGTGCATTTCTTTAATTGTCATTTCCGTCCTGACAAGTTCCCTCAAGATACGGTGATGTTTACTGGTCGTATAACGATGGAGGAGTTTAGGGAGGAGCGTCCGTTTGAGTATGAGCGGTTGGTTAAAGATGGTACTTTAGAGCGATATTTAGTTGGAGCTCCATCTGCGAGAATGGCTCGTTATTCTTCTATCCTCGGTGGAACCTTGATTATAGTTGGAGTTATTTTATTATTCTTGGTATTGCAAGGATTTATTTTTGAGGTTTTGTTGTAGGGTAATTTTTGGGTTGGGTGACGTGGTTTGTTGCCCATCTGATTATATATTTCATTTTAGGAGTGGTTAATATGTTAAAAACTACAAATAATGTATTCGTATATTCATTTTTTACTGCATTCATAACTTTATTAAGTACTAATGTTGTATTTGCTGAACTTACTGTTGCAGAAACAGTTAATGAAGCTGTAGAATGTATTAATAAAAAATGTGCACATTATGTTAATGGAAAAATTACTTTTGTTGATCATGCACACATTAAGGCTCGTGCAAGAGGAAGTAGAGCAAAAGATTCTGATAGTAAAGGTAAATTTGATTATCAAGAAAAATATTATGAGATTCCAAAAGGTTGGGAAATTGATAAATCAGTAGGTAATTATTCTACACCAAGATTTATAGCACCTAATGGATTTTCTCCAATATGTGGTCCTGCTTGTGTAGATAAAATAGGTACTAATGGTGGAGATCCAAATGATCCTAGTGAAGGACATTCAGATCCTAAATGTGGATGGATTAAGATAATTAGAGATAAAAAAAATCCACGCAAATATCTTATATCTGCTTATGCTGGTTGCGTTTATAGTTGGCTTGGTTTAGGTATAATTAATGGAGGTGGTAATTGGGCTGAGTCTGATATTGGAATACACTTAGTTAAAAAACCTGATTTTTATACTACTCATTAAATTTTCTCTAGCTCGTAGCTCGTAGAGTGTATAAACGAAGTGTCATACACCACACTCTCTTAAATCAAACCCAAACGGTGGATGACGTTCTGCTTATCTACCCTACTTTGTTCATGATTCTCAATTGATTGCTGGTTGGGGATTGTGGACTTAAACTAAATCTTAATTATATTTTAACAAAATGACACAATTATTAGAAAAAGCCTTCACAGAAGCATCAGCACTACCAGATTTACAACAAAATATCCTAGCAAAATGGATAATTGATGAAATATTAACCGAAAAAAAATGGGATAAGTTATTTTCTGAATCAGAAGACATGTTATCCGATTTAGCAAATGAAGCATTAAATGAATATAAACAAGGCAAAACTAAAATTTTAGAACCAGATAAACTGTGATTTCACATTCAACAGGAAAATTTAGGAAACTATTTGCTACTTTGTCAACTCAAAATAAACAACAAGCAAGGGAAGCATATAGACAATTTAAAAAAGACCCATATCACCCAAGTTTACAGTTTAAACGTGTCCATTCAAATAAACCTATTTATTCTGCCAGAGTTAATAAAAATTATAGAGCAGTTGGAATTTTACAAGAAAATACAATTATTTGGTTTTGGATTGGTTCACATAATGTTTATGAGAAATTGTTGAAACAATTATAGATAGCTAATAGCTAGCAGGATGTATAAACTCTAAGTGTCATACACCACACATACTCTTAAATCCAACTCAAACGGTGGATGATGCTCTGCTTATCCACCCAACTTTGTTTATGATTCTCAATTGATTGTTGGTTGGGGATTATAGACTATCAACATACTACAATTCTTATATGAATTTTGAATATGATGAAAATAAAAGCAAATCCAACAAATTAAAACATAATATTGATTTTGAGGAAACAAAGGAATTGTGGGATGATCCATATGCTATTGAAATACCATCACTAAACAATCAGGATGAAGATAGATTCTTAGTATTAGGTAAAATTGATTTAAAACATTACACAGCAATAATAACATACAGAAATGAAAATATAAGAATTATATCAGTAAGAAGATCAAGAAAAAAAGAGGTTAAATTATATGAAAGCATCAGAATTGGATAAAAAATTTGATGATAATGAAGAAGATATATTGCAATATTTTGATACGTCAAAGATAAAAAGAATAAACGAAGAACCAAAAAAAGTTAATATTGATTTTCCTGTTTGGATGGTACAGTCATTAGATAGAGAAGCTAGGCATATTGGAGTTAGTCGTCAAGCAATAATTAAAATGTGGTTGGCCGAAAGATTACAAGCAAATAGCTCGTAGGGTGTATAAACGAAATGTCATACACCACACATCCTTAAATCCAACTCAAACGGTGGATGACGCTCTCGCTTATCCACCCTACTTTTTATTAACTGTTCATGATTTTTAATTGATTATTGGTTGGGGATTGTGGACTTAAACTAAATCTTAATTATATTTTAACAAAATGACACAATTATTAGAAAAAGCCTTCACAGAAGCATCAGCACTACCAGATTTACAACAAAATATCCTAGCAAAATGGATAATTGATGAAATATTAACCGAAAAAAAATGGGATAAGTTATTTTCTGAATCAGAAGACATGTTATCCGATTTAGCAAATGAAGCATTAAATGAATATAAACAAGGCAAAACTAAAATTTTAGAACCAGATAAACTGTGATTTCACATTCAACAGGAAAATTTAGGAAACTATTTGCTACTTTGTCAACTCAAAATAAACAACAAGCAAGGGAAGCATATAAACAATTTCAACAAGACCCTTATCACCCAAGTTTACAATTTAAACGTGTCCATTCAAATAAACCTATTTATTCTGCCAGAGTTAATAAAAATTATAGAGTAGTTGGAATTTTACAAGAAAATACAATTATTTGGTTTTGGATTGGTTCACATAATGTTTATGAGAAATTGTTGAAACAATTATAGATAGCTAATAGCTAGCAGGATGTATAAACTCTAAGTGTCATACACCACATACTCTTTAATCCAACTCAAACGGTGGATGACGCTCCTGCTTATCCACCCAACTTTGTTCATGATTCTCAATTGATTGTTGGTTGGGGATTGTGGACTTAAACCAATTTTTTATTATGTCAAAAACAAAAACAATAACAATTCAATTACAAAACGATAAATACCAACTATTCAAGAAATTTGCGGATATGGATAATCGCACTATCTCAAACTTTATTGAAACAGCTACGACCAGATACATTGAAGAAATAGAATATGCTGATGAATTTGAAATGCAAGAAATAGAATCAAACAAATCACTAAAAAACTCTATTATAAGAGGTATAAATGATTCAAAACAAGGATTAAAAAGAAAAATTGGCTAATTACGAAATATTTACAACAAATGAATTTGATAAAAAGCTTTCAAAATTAAACAAACGAGAACAACAATTAATTAACAAAAGCTTAATAGAAAAATTAATTCCTCAATTACAACAAGAGCCTCATTTTGGAACTGGTATCAAAAAATTAATAAACTGGAAACCAGATACTTGGCGATATAGGATAGGTGGTTATAGGATATTTTACACAATCAATGACAATGACATGGAAGTTGATTTGGTTACCATTCATAAAAGAAAGGATGCTTATTGATTTTTAGTTTGTAGGATGTATAAATGAAATGTCATACACCACACACTCTTAAATCCAACTCAAACGGTGGATGACGCTCCTGCTTATCCACTCTACATTTGTTCATGATTCTCAATTGATTGTGGACAACTCTTTAAGGAAAATAGAATTATGTTACAAATAAACATTCCAGATAAATTAACAAACAAAGTTAATAAATTTGCAGAAATAGCAAGTCAAACTCCAGAAGAATATATAGTTGAATTAATTGAAGAACGTATAGAACATAACAGTGCGTACCAAGAAACAACTTATTTAGCTAAATCTAAAATAAATAAACAACGTCTTGATAAAGCAATCAAAGATATTAAAGAAGGAAAATATGAATCTCATGGGTTAATAAATGATTAGCTGGCATTCACAAGCATGGGAAGATTATCTTTATTGGCAAAAAAACGATAAACGTATTCTTAAACGTATAAATGCTTTAATAAAAGATATATTACGAATATCCTTATGATAGAATAGGAAAACCAGAACAATTAAGATTTGAATGGAGCGGATTTTGGAGTAGAAGAATTGATGATACAAATAGACTAATTTACACTGAAAAGGAAGGACAAATTATTATAGCCCAGTGTCGTTATCATTATAAAAAATAACATAATCCATATAGATTCGATGTAACACCGTGAAATCAACTATTTCTAATGAACTCATTAAATGTGAATTAAGAGCTAAAATTATGTATCTTTTAAAAACAATGAGTTAAAAAATTGTTCATTATAAACTTCCGAAATTATAATTCTTAATTACATGATTTTTAAAATAATTTTTTAGCTCTTAATTCACATTTAAGATGTATAAACAAAATGTCATACACCACACATCCTTAAATCCAACTCAAACGATGGATGATGCTCTGCTTATACACCATTGTTCATGATTCCCGATTGATTGTTGGTTGGGAGTGATGGACTATCAACATGCTACAATTCTTATATGAATTTTGGGTAGTCCTCCAATATGTAGTGTTAAACCTGATTAGGTATTTTAAACTTAACATGTTTTTTGGAGTTATCACTACTTTTTGGAGGACTACCAGTTTGGATAGCTGAAAGATTAAAAGAAGAATTGAAATATCAACTATAAAGCTCGTAGATACTCTGTTACTTGTTAAGCTAAATAGTTAAAAAACTAAAAATAGTTTGACAAGAAAAAATATATATTTTAGAAAAAATCCGAGTATTTCTGAGTTGGTAAAATAAATTCCCTTCACTAAAAACTCCTAAAAACCATATAATAAGTTGTATTTAAAGTATTTGTTTTAAAAATACTACATAAATTGTTAAAGAGCAATATGAATTAAAAAATTACAAATTATAATCAATTAAAATTTTTGATATATAAATTAGTCAAACGCTGCGAGACATGGAGAGGCGAAGCCGAAGTCGAGTAGTCCGCGACTTGCGTGAGAGTTCTTAAATTTGAAGAAATAGTTAAACGGAGTGCATTTCTTGAAATTTTGAACAAGCTCACCGTTAAGTCATGGGGGAGTCGGTGGGACGGAGCTGCTTCAGTGCGGAGTCGCCCGATGAGACCGGACGTGTCGGGGCAATTATAACCGGTTTCGCTGAAAAATTGATTAGTCAACGGGACATGGACGTTCCGGGGACATCATGAAATTTCTGCGAAACTCATCAATATTAAATTGATTGAGGAATAACATAAAACTTAGTACCATCAAAAAGTTGCCCAGTTTTTTAAAATTCCATAAATAGCGTGCAATAACGTAACACATAACGGCACAGATGCCTTGCATTTTCTTCTTACCCTTATCAAGTAAATGATTATTACAAGGCTTTAACATTAATATTATGGCGAATAGCACTTAAAGCAGGCATGAATAACGCACAGCTTTATATGCCGATTGCCAGCTGTAGGTTAACCGAGGTTGTTTGTTGACACTGGTTCCAGAAGTGAATTCTCGTGGGTCTAATCCTGCATGAGCAACCCATTGTTTAACAGTCATATTTTTGGGTAAAATTAAGATTTCTCCCATGATATAAATGGCACTGGTTTCACCAACACTGACAATCGATAATAGTAGTTCTAAAGCTTGACTAAGTTCATAATTGTTATCAACTAATTCAAGAACATGTTGTTGTAATTCCTTAATCTGTTGCTCTTACATTTGCTATAGTTTGTTTAACACTATCAAGTACAAATTGAGGCGTTGATTCAGTAGCTTGTTACAGTGTGAAACTGATTTTTAGCTGCGGCCTTTTGACGAGTTAATTCATTTAAACGGCGGCCAGCAGAACGTAAATCTATTATTTCTTTAGCTGGTGCTTGCCATGCTATAATACTGCTCTTTGAAGTCCAACATGCTAGCAATGTCGGCCAATAATTGAGCATCAATCGCATCGGTTTTATTACGTTGTATTAGAGCCATCGCAAAGTTTTTAACCGCTATAAGGATTCATAACCATTACTTCAATATTTTTGGTATTGCTTAATTCTACTGCTATATCAAAGTGATAAGTTCCAGTGGCTTCAAGACATATTTTTACCTTACGTTTTTTAGGATTCAAATACTTTATCAACACAATAACGGCCTTCAGGAGTATTACTAAAGGTTTTAGCTGTAACCGGGTTTGCCATTACGAATAATGACTACCACTTACGTCAGATGCACCAACATCTATTCCAACATATGTTTGCTTTGTCATGTATAGTTTCATGGTTGCATTAAAAGAGTAATTAGATTAAGATATTATGTAGGTCTCCGACCTTGTTAAATAATCACCTACCTACCTTGCAAATACAGGCTGTAATGCCTAGGATACTCTTCGGTATTGGTGAAGAAGGCGGGGGCCAATGCAACATACAAGCTCTTTGGCTTCAGGGTGCAACGACCTCCGACTTACACTTTATCTTAATCTCTTAATTTTTAATCATGAGTCTATTATACAAGGGTGCATAAGCGATAGCGTCATGCACCTTATCTTTTAACTTAATCTTGGAGACGGACTTTCAGCCGCTCAAAAATGGTATTAGACAAAAGATATGGGTATTACAGTAAAGACAATCATTTTTATTTACCTTGGAATTTTCATCTTTGCGATATTAGTTTCAGTTGGTATACACATTTCTCTATTGATATTTCCACCATCAAATGAAAATATATATGAAACTATTACAAAATTTGCCATATCAATGACTGATGTTTTGGAGATTTCATTCGGAGCATTGATTGGTGCTTTAAGTGCAAGTTTACAACGTGTAATATCAAAAGAAACCACTGATGAACCTGCTAAAAAAGTAGTTGAACCCAACAAATAATTACAAATTAATTCTAACTTAATCTTGGAACCGACCTAGCGGCGGCTCAAGAACGGTGTTATATCCATAAGGAAAAATCATGAAAAAAATAATGATAGGCATTTTATTTTCGGTGTTAATTTCAACTTTAGTTAATGCTCAAGAAGTGACAAAGGAACAACAAGAAGTGACAAAGGAACAATGGGTTTCGGTAATGAAAACTAGATTACCTGCTCATTTTTGCCAAGCTGAACAGTATTTTAGACAATGCTTCAATGTCGTAGCTACAGAATGTGAAGAAGTAGCTGCCTCAACTATGAATATATGTCTAAGTGAGCTAAACAACCAAATTCCTAACGTACTTATCCAGCCAAAAGATGGTTCTTTATGGGGTACCAAAGTTGGTTCATGTGCAGGAATAGCTTATGAAACTTCATTAATAAAGAAGCGTATCTCTAATGACAAGTGCAATAACATTAGTAATTGGCAATAGATATAACAAGTTAAACCAGCGGAATAATAAAAGAGGTTAGGCTCGAATTAAATCTAGCTCAACTCAAACTCAACAAACGCTGCGAGACATGGAGAGGCGAAGCCGAAGTCGAGTAGTCCGCGACTTGCGTGAGAGTTCTTAAATTTGAAGAAATAGTTAAGCGGATCGCATTTCTTGAAATTTTGAACAAGCTCACCGTTAAGTCATGGGGGAGTCGGTGGGACGGAGCTGCTTCAGTGCGGAGTCGCCCGATGAGACCGGACGTGTCGGGGGCAAGTAATAACCGGTTTCGCTGAAAAATTGATTAGTTCACGGGACATGGACGTTCCGGGGACATCATGAAATTTCTGCGAAACTCATTAAAGTAGTGATTACTCCAAAAAAAACTGCTAGGTCTCAAATACCTAGCAGGTTTAACACTACATATTGCAGGATTACCAAATTTAGCCAAATTCCTTTGGAAAGCTCCGGTCTTTTATCTTGGGACTAACAATTCAATCCCACTACCTAATCTTCAAACTACGCCATATACATTCCACCATTAACATGCAAAGTTTCACCAGTTATATAACTAGCTGACTTTGACGCTAAAAATACCACTGCATTTGCCACATCCTCCGCCATCCCAACCCTATTTAATGGAATTTGCTGTAACAGAACCTCTTTATGTTGTTCAGGTAAATCGCTAGTCATATCAGTAGCAATAAATCCCGGAGCAACTGTATTAACGGTGATACCACGACTACCAACTTCTCTAGCCAGAGATTTACTAAAAGCAACTACTCCTGCTTTAGCTGCCGAATAATTAGTTTGCCCAGCATTACCAGTTAAACCAACCACACTAGTGGCAGTTATTATACGCCCATGTTTAGCTTTCATCATGGCTCGTAAACAGGATTTAGACAAACGATAAACTCCAGTTAAATTAGCATTAATAACTGCTTCCCAATCCTCATCCTTCATCCGCATTAACAAAGTATCTCTAGTAATTGCAGCGTTATTAACTAAAATACTTGGCATTTTATCCAGCCCTTTAACTAAAACATTAATAGAATCAGCAGAAGATATATCTAAAACCTTACCAATTCCTGATAAATTATGTTCTTCAGTTAAAAATTTAGTGATTCCATCCGCACCAGCTTCACTAGTAGCAGTTCCCACTACAAATGCTCCAGCCTGAGCTAACTTAAGAGCAATTCCTCGGCCTATTCCTCTGCTTGCTCCAGTTACAAGAGCTATTTCACCAGTTAAATCAATATTCATCCTAAAGTTTCCAATGCTTGTTCTAAAGTTTTTAAATCTATTATCGGTTTGGCAGTCATATTTTTATTTATACGTTTGTTCAAACCAGTCAACACCTTATCCGGCCCACTTTCAAACAGTAAACCAACTCCGGCATCAGCTATTTTATTAATTGTTTCTACCCAACGAACAGGATTATGTAATTGAGCGACCAAAGCAGCTCGAATGGCATCTGGTTCAGTTTTAATAATCACGTCAACGTTATGGATTACTGGAATAGTTGGACTAACAATTTCTACTTCAGTCAATCGTTCCTTCATTTTATCTGCCGCCGGTTGCATCAAACTACTATGTGACGGCACACTGACTGCTAACAAAATTGCTTTTTTAGCACCAGCTTCCTTAGCCTGAGTTATAGCTCGTTTAACTGCATCAGTATTGCCAGCAATCACAACTTGACCGGGAGCATTAAAGTTCACCGCTGTAACTACTTGGTCTTGAGCTGCTTCATCACAGGCTTTAATTATTGCTTCATCTGCTAAACCTAATATTGCTGCCATTGCTCCTTCACCTTCAGGAACAGCAGTTTGCATGAAGCGACCTCGACTTTCTGCTAAACTAACTGTATCGGTAAATTTTAAAGCTCCAGCACAAACCAGAGCAGTGTATTCACCAAAGCTATGTCCAGCCATCAATTCTGGATTTTTACCACCTTGCTGTTGCCAAACACGCCATATTGATATTCCGGCAGCTAATAAAGCCGGTTGGGTTTTGTCCGTTTGATTTAAGTTTTCTTTTGGACCCTCTTGAGTTAATTTCCACAAATCGTAATCTAATATTTCAGAAGCTTCCTCAAAAGTTTGCTTAACTATCGGATAGTTAGAACTTAATTCGGATAACATACCTATTGCTTGTGAACCTTGGCCCGGAAAGATAAACGCAAATTTCATTAAATAACCTCAGTAATTCATGTTATAAATTATACTTATTTTCAATAACTTAAACTATTAATCTTATAATGTAGATATTAAAAATTTGAATATTAGTAGATGCTTTATTAGAAATGGTGTTAATACTTGACTTGAGACAAGTCTATAAATAGTTTATATATTGTCATATAGTTGATTGTTTTGTATTTTATATATGTTTTATATTATCCTTAGTTCAGAAGAGATATATTTTTTAATTTAATAAAGGAATAAAAGAGGAAATTTGAGTGATATTTTATAATAGTTATTTGTTCGGGGCCATTTTATCATTAGGAATTGTTCAGTTACCAACGACTGGTTGGCAAAATACCGCTATAGTTACAGCAACTGCATATAATTCTGTTCCAGGCCAAACTGATAGCACTCCTGATATTGCAGCTTGGGGTGATAGATTAAAACCGGGTATGAAGGCTATTGCAGTATCTCGTGATTTACTTGCAAAAGGTTTAGGTCATAATGCAAAAGTTAAAATTGACGGCTTTAATGGTACATATGTTGTTTTGGATAAGATGAATAAACGTTGGAAAAATAAAATTGATATTTATATGGGTAAAGATAAAAAAGCTGCTTTAAAATGGGGTCGACATAAAGTAAAAATTAGTTGGTAAAACAATTAATTCTTACTTAGTTCCTGAACCCAACTGGTGTTACGTTCTCTTTCTAACACCTCGCAACGAGCTTGCTTTAATACTACCAGAACATAATATAATTTAAATGCAACGGCCATTAGTAATAAAGGAATTAGCATTGAAATATGGATAGAAGGAGCAGAGAGTTTTGTTATAGTAGAACCCTGATGTAGAGTATTCCACCATTCAACTGAATAATGAATGATTGGAATATTAACTACTCCAACTAATGCTAATACTGCACTAGCACGAGCAGCAGTGCGTTTGTCATCAATAGCAGAATTAAGGGCAATAACTCCTAAGTATAGAAATAATAAGATTAATTCTGAAGTTAATCGAGCATCCCACACCCACCATGCTCCCCACATTGGTTTACCCCACAAAGCTCCGGTTGCTAAAGCTAAAAAAGTAAATGATGCTCCAATTGGTGCTGAACTTGCTGCAATAACATCGGCTAGTTTTATTCTCCAAACTAAACCAATTCCCCCAGCAATCGCCATTACCATGTAAATAAACATTGACATCCATGCAGCAGGGACATGGACAAACATAATGCGATAACTTTGACCTTGTTGATAATCTGGCGGAGCTTCAAATAGACCATAATAAAGTCCAGCTAACATAAAAGCTAGACAGGTCCAACCAAACCAAGGTATTAAACGTCCGGCAAGAAGATAAAAATATTTTGGAGATGAATGTTTATGTAAAAATGCACACATGATTTTTTATAGTTTGTCTATGTCAACAACGAAGCCTTCTCTAGCAATATAACAATCCATATGCGAACCACATTCATGGATAATTTTGATAGTTTCACGATGTAAATTTTCTATCTTAGTATCGTCATAATTTGGATCAGCATGGAATAAATATAATTGCTTAACATTAGCATCTATTGCAAAATTAGCAGTGTCAATATAACAAGAATGTCCCCAACCACGCTTTTTAGCATAATCTTCAGGAGTATATTGAGCATCGTGAATAAATACATGAGCGTCTTTTATTGTATCTAAAGAATGTTGTCGCTCTTCTTTTTGCATGGCTTGAATTAGCTCAAATTCTTGAGGTTCTAATTCATCACGTCGGTTTTCTATTGATTGATCTATAAATGAGAGTTCATCATCAGAAGCGTAGACAATCGTTTTACCATGCACACTTATTCTATAGCCAAAAGTACTACCCGGATGATGTACATTAAAAGTTTCAATTTTAAATGGCCCATATTCAATCTGACTATTAATTGCTGTTAAATAATCAATATTTGCCATCCAATTCTCAACTTCTACTGGAAAATAAGGGTCTCGCATTTGTCCTGAAATACGCCGCTCAATTTCTTCTTTATTATCCCCTGGTCCATAGATATTAACTTTCCAACCAGGTACAAACGCTGGTACAAAAAATGGTAATCCAGAAATATGGTCCCAATGGTAATGAGTTAGGACGATAGTTACTTCTTTGATATTTTGTTGTGCCATCAAAGAATTGCCTAATGGAATAATACCAGAGCCGCCATCACATATTAAAATATGATCGTCAACTCTCAGTTCCACGCATGAAGTATTACCACCAACTCGCATGTGACTACCAAATGGGGCAGGGTATGAACCACGCACTCCCCAAAAGCGTATATAATTCAGTGCATTAACACTCATAAGTTATTTAAGTTTAATATCAACATGTTTACAAACAATGTCTCTTATTTCTTTAAAACGTAAAGGTTTAATCAGAAAAGCCACTGCCCCTAATTGCTTGGCAACGCTACGATCTTGGTCATAATCCTTAGAAGTTACCATTATTACTCGGGTATCTTTTTGATGAGCAAAGCTTCGTAGTTGCCTTAATAAACTTAATCCATCCATACCCGGCATTATAATATCTAAGAACAGTAAATCGGGTTGATGTTCTTGTAAATAAGGAAGTGCCTCGGCAGGAGATTTAAAGCCGATAAAATTGACTGCTAGTGGTTCAACGCTGAACTGATACAACGAAATTGAAGTTGTACTGTCATCAACAACCACAATAGTTGGCATTTTATCTGTCATAATGAAGTTAAACTCATCTTTTATATCATTCGTTGAGTAGTGTCGTTTTACTCAATTTATGGAACTGTTGCAATGCGATAGATTCACATGCTACGGTTATTAATGTGGAATCTTTGAATTTATTGTTAAAACTATCTGTTAAATCACTAGAAAGCGTTTTAATATTTAACCAATAACTTGTACTTTCTTTAAAGTTTTCTCTTATTTTAACATTATTATAACCTTTTGCTTTCAATTCTTTCACCCTAATTGCGGCATTTGTTGGAACGCCATATACTCCCAAAGAAATAGCGTTTTTAAGTTTGCCTTTAACTAAACGATGTTCTTTAATTCCAACTTTATTTAAATATTCTCGAATTCGTTTAGCTTCTTCCAAGGAGCCAAAAGGAGGTAAATAAACCCATGTATTAACCAATTTTTTATCAGTTTGTTTTTTTAAATTAATCACAATGCTATTATCTTTTTCTTTTAACCAATTAACTATATTCTCTGCAATATCAACTTTATTATAAGGACCTGACTTAAAACAAGTATATATTATTTTTTCAGCTTGTTTTGGCTTGGAAACTGGTGCTAATTCAACAGGTTTATTTTCAACTTTTATACTTTTTGTGGCAGTGACTACTACTTTTTTATCAGTTGAAATATCTTCGACTTTATTGTCAGTTACTAATTCAGGTAAAAATTCTGAAACTTTCTTTGCAATATCTGTGACAATTATATCCTTTTTATCAATTTCAACATAATTAGGCTCATCTACGTTACTGGATTCATTTGAATCATCAAGTTCCTCAGTATTATCAAGTTCAGCAACAACCTCTTGTTCATTCAATAAAATTAAACTAGGCAAACCTGAAATATTTGTTGGACCAGGTTTAATAACCTGTGGAGTAAATTGTTCCGGCAATAGAGGAAACCAAGGTAATAATTTCAATTGCCAAAGTAATAAACTGATATTTGCCAAAATAAGTAATAGGGCTAGGCTTCTCATGATAAAACAGTTTTTAATCCTTGTAGAACGAGGTCTGGAATATATCGATAAGTTCTAGATAAAAATGGTTTAATAACAACAGCATCACCACCAGTTAGTATAAGTTTTGGCTGCTCATTTAATTCATTCATAACATATTCTAATAATCCAAGTACTGCATATGAAGTACCTAAGATAATACCATCATTCGTCTCATTTGCTAAAGAAAATTTTGTTAAAGATTGCTCACAATCTTCTAATTGAAAAGTATTCTTTGATAAAGCAGTCCGCATAACATTTAGACCGGGAGCTATAATTCCCCCTAAATGTTGACCATCGGCTAATATATCCACAGTCACTGCTGTACCACAATCTACTATACATAATGTACCGGTTTCTAGTTTATTTGCTCCTATTAAACCTAACCATCTATCAATTCCTAATTGTTCAGGATTCTTATAACCATTTTTAACACCACATTTATAGTCAGTTGTTTTAACAAAATTTGGTTGGCATTGCCAGTATTTAATTGTCCAATCAATAATATTTTTTTTTATCTGTGGCCCAGCGACATTAGATATCCAAATCTCCTCAGGCTCATCAAGCATATACCATATTTTAGTTAAAATACGTTCTAAATCATTGAAATTATACAATATAGATTGTTGAGTACTCAGGCTATTTTGCTTTAATATAGCCCATTTTATAGCAGTGTTACCAACATCAACTAATAATATCATATAATATAAATTAAAAATTAACAATTAGTAAATTGTAAACTGCCACAAACATAACTTTGATTATCTATTTGTAAAGCCCCTTGTTCATTAATTCCAGTTGCAATGCCTTGAATATATTTATTGTTATTATATAATGTTACCAATTTTCCATAGCTTAAGTCAAAAAAATGCCAGTCATTTAAAAATGGTTTAAGTCCAGTATTTGGAAAAGTTAATAAAGTTGATAAACAATTATCAATTAAATAAGCTGCTAAAGTATTACGTAATGGCGGTTGTTCTAAAATGGTATCTAAATCTACCCAAGGTTGAGATATTTCATCAACTACTGATAGTTTAACATTAATTCCAATCCCAATTACCACTTCTTTTTTCCAGCGACTCTCCAATAATAAACCGGCTAATTTACGTTGTTGCCATAATATATCGTTGGGCCATTTTAATCCAATTTCAGTTATTCCTAAACTATATAATATTCTAGCAACAGTTACTGCTAATGCAATACTTAATCCATCTAATTTACTTGTATAATTGCATTTGATGGACAAACATAAACCACTGGCATAAGGTGAAACCCAATGATGATTCTGTCTTCCACGTCCAGCAGTTTGATATTCTGCTAAACAAACTAATGGTTTGTCAATGACAGCTCTATTTAAAGCATATTCATTAGTTGAATCTATAACATCAAAAATTTCTAACTTAATTGAACTGTTATTAATTTGAGATTTAATTATATCTATATCTAGTAATTCTATTGATTCAGTTAACTGACAAGTATCTTTTGCTGAAAAATTTAAGTCAATTCCATAAGCAACTAAATCTTTGATAATTGCTCTTAACTCATTAACATTAATAGATAGTTTAGTAGCTAATTGTTCAACGGTGTATATTTTTTTATTATTAAGTATTTTTAATACTTGTCGATACATCTTAAAGTAATTTCTTAAAAAATCAAGCGAACTTGTTGATAGTTACTAATTATAATTTTGATTAAAATATTTTTTGCAAGATATACCCATATAACTTATTGATTATTCTAATACAACTTTTTTTAATAAATATATCTGAATTTATAATTTTTTATACAAAAGTTTAGTTTATTTTTTATTTATTGGTTATTAATGGAAAAATAATATTTAGTAAACGTTGTAAAGCACCCTGATTTTCTTGTACGAATAAACGTCCATTATTCCCAGTTTTTTTAGCAAGGTGTATATTATTTAAATACATATTTACAGTTTTATGCAATTGTTTAACATCAGTAACTTGTTTGGCTGCTTGTGCTTCTAATAATTGTCGACAGATTTCCGAGCATTCAAATACATGTGGTCCCATAATAACTGGTATACCAACTGCTGCCGGTTCTAATAAATTATGACATCCAATTGGGACTAAACTTCCCCCAACAAAAGCCACATCAGCAATAGTATAGAGCGTAGCCAGCTCTCCCATTGTATCACCTAAATAAATTTCTGTATCAGTAGTAACATCACCTTGAGTACGTCTTGTTGTTATAAAACCTCGTTGTTCACATAATTTGGCAACTTGGTTAAATCGTTCAGGATGACGTGGTACTAATACTAACAATAATTTTTTGAAGTTTTGTTTTAATTTAGTAAAAACTTCTAATATAATTTCTTCTTCACCAGCATGAGTACTAGCTGCAATCCAAACTTTACGATTTATATTCCAATTTTGGTCAGGAATTGATAAATTATTGTCAAATTTTATACTACCAGTTGTTTGTACTTTGCTAGAGTCAATTCCTAATTGAATAAACCTATACGCATCAACTTTAGTTTGAGCTGCTATAACAGTTACTTTGTTCAACATTTGCTGCGTCAATTTGCCAATTCGTTGATAACCTTTAGCTGAATTAACCGATAATCTAGCGTTGGCTACAACTATTGGGATATGTTGACAAGCATGTAATAAATTAGGCCATAATTCTGTTTCCATCAAAATTAATATACAAGGTTTGGTACGAGTTAAAAATCTTGCTATAGGTCCGGGTAAGTCATAAGGTAAATAAACATGCCAAACCTTATTGCCAAATTGCTCTTTAACTCGTTGCGAACCAGTTGGTGTAGTTGTAGTTACTAATATGGATTGATTTGGAAACTTATCTTGTAAAGCTTGAATAAGTGGTATAGCAGCCTGCACTTCTCCCATTGATACAGCATGTACCCACAAACATTTATCTACTGGCAAAGCTGAAAATAATCCAAATCGTTCTGGCCAACGTTGCCAATAAGCAGGAGCCTTAAATCCACGCCAAAACAAATATACTAATAAAAAAGGAACTATCAAATAAAAAGTTAAAGTATAAATAAAACGCAAAATTTATTTAGCAAAATCTTTTAATATTGAAATAGCATCTTCATTACCTTGAGCAGCAGCTAAGGATAACCATCTTTTTGCATTTTTTAAATCCTTACTTCCCCCTTTACCATGATACAACATCATACCTAAACTAAGTTGTGCTTCCAGATGTCCTTGTTTGGCAGCTTTTTGATACCATTGTTTAGATTTGCTATAGCTTTGAGTCACTCCACCGCTACCTACAAAATATAAGGCTCCTAAAAAATATTGAGCTTCTATGTGTCCTTGTTTAGCAGCCTTTCTGCACCACTGTGCAGCTTCAGAGGAATTATTTTCTACTCCTTTGCCATCATAGTACATTTTGGCTAATCTAAACTGAGATTTTGCATGACTTTGTTCAGCAGCTTGCAAAAATTTTTGACTAGCCTGAATCAAATAGTTATTGTTATAAAACTCAAGTGCAGATTGATATACTTCTTCAGGAGTCAAATTAGTGACTTGGGTAGTATCTGGCTTAACAACTGGTTTTGTAGTTGGTAGTATATTGGAAAATGTACTACAACCAGACATGATTAACATAGTTGAAATAAGTAATGTTTTTTTCATTTAGAATGTTTATATTTATGATTCAATTTCTAAACCTAATATCATAGCATAATTTTCTAATTTTTCCTAAATTTGATTTTCCAGCTTAATTTTGACCAAGAAACCTAAACCTATATCAATCTGTATATAAAGTATATTTATAATACTCTGTCATTCTCACGCTGCGAGACATGGAGAGGCGAAGCCGAAGTCGAGTAGTCCGCGACTTGCGTGAGAGTTCTTAAATTTGAAGAAATAGTTAAACGGAGTGCATTTCTTGAAATTTTGAACAAGCTCACCGTTAAG
>JAUCGL010000062.1 GCA_030378105.1 Candidatus Halobeggiatoa sp. HSG11
TTATTATCTTTATTTCTGAGCTTTCACAATTTGGGCAGTTTTCTGATTGGTTAAGTTTTTCCATTATGCTATTTTAAACTATTAATTAACATTTTGCTAGTATTAATTTTACTTGGAGCCCAGTACCCACTACAAGTACTACCACTTATTTTTCGCTTTTTAACATAATCTCGAATATCTCGTTCACTGAGAATAATTGTGTTACTGGAATCCAAGGCTTTTCCAATACCCTCAGCAGTTCATACTGATTTTTTCCTTACTCGTTTAAGTGCTTGATTAAGACTTTCATAGCAAGTTTCAGTGTGACAAAGCTCTTCAAATCTGGCTTGTATTTCTTCTTTCAATCCAGGTTCTTGATGAGTTTTATAGTACTTGATGTCAGCATTATATTTGCCAAATTTGTTCTCGAACCCAATTAACAGCCTTTTCATGATTTTCATTGAGAGGGATGAGTCGATTGATAATTCGTTCAGCATGAATCCAACACAGAACATGGTCAAAAACAGTAAAACTGACCTGCATCATCACTCATAATTACAAGTTCGCTGGAAATTCCTTGGGCTAAAAGCCCTCCAATAAGAGCTCCTTCTGTTAATATTTTTCGGTGACGAGGACGTTTTATGCCTTGTTCTGTTAGCCATTTTTCCCAAGCTTTTTGCTCTTTGATATCAATATTATTGGGATTTAAATTGGCTAGAATAGATTTGGGAAATTTTTGTTGTTCAATATATTCCAAGGCTCCTTCATTGAGTACATAACGTTGTTCAACGCCTTGACTCAAACAGGATAGAAAGTTAATTCGGCTTTTGGATTCTGTACTTTCAAACCATGCAAATAGCTCATTTCCTATATGAGTACAATAACCATTTTTGCCCGCATGACGTGCTCCTGTATCATCGGTATGCAGGACTTGAGATACTGCCACACCTACGCTTAAAATTTCGTTCTTCTCGTTCGCTGCGAGACATGGAGAGGCGAAGCCGAAGTTGAGTAGTCCGCGACTAGGTGAGAGTTCTTAAATTTGAAGAAATGGTTAAGCGGAGCGGTATTTCTTGAAATTTTGAACAAGCTCACCGTTAAGTCATGGGGGAGTCGGTGGGACGGAGCTGCTTCAGTGCGGAGTCGCCCGATGAGACCAGACGTGTCGGGACATGGACGTTCCGGGGACATCATGAAATTTCTGCGAAACTCATTATGAAATATGTCTTGTTTTTTGCATAAACAACATAGCTCAATTGACCGCTGGATATATCTATATTCAAATCGTGTTGTGTGTTCCAATAACAACGGTTGAGTCACATGTTGATGATGGTATTGGTATATGATGAAACTTTGTTGCGTTTTTCCCCAATGATTGTCACGAATTCCTTCGGGAAGTTGTCCTGTTATATATTGACCATTCGGTGTTTCATATTGTGCTAGACGATAGCAGGTATTATTTATCTCAATAATTAAATCTTGAACAACAATATCAGTATACCCTTTGAATTTGCTACCTTTTGGGATATTATCTGGTTTTATTATTTCTGTATTGTGAATTGGCAACTCTACTGTTTTTGTAACCTTTTAGGATTTACCTGTGAATAATGAGATGTTACATATTTTTGTAGAATTTAATTAATCATTTATAATTGCTATAATGGGAGCAACCCAGTCATTATGTCACTGCCATTAAGTTAAGGGGATTGATTGGGGTAACCACAAGGGATTACCTCTACAAATCATCATTTAACGTAGGGGAAATCCTTTATGGTTGCCCCTAACTTAATGGCAGTGATTCAACGACCGCAGTACCCAGTCCCTCCTTAATTAAAGGAGAGAACGAATACTATTTATAAATCATCAATTTGCAGGTAATAACTTAAGGCAAATAATCTATATGTAACGGGTAAACTGTATTATCAGGATCACTTTCATCCAAAACTATCCATTTATCCACTGCCTCATTAATACTACGATATTGAGCCAATTTAGCTTCCAGACGTTGAGAAAAATCTGTCCGCTTTTGAGTTGTCCAACTAGCAAATCTCTCATCGCTCAAAGATGCTATTTCACTTTTATAAGGTAAGCTATCCAAAAAATCTGGAAGCAGACCAGCATCTTTTAAATTTTTGGCAGTTCCAATTTTGCTTGGGTCCTTAATAGAAGTCGCTGCCACACTTTGCAAAGCTTCAAAAAATTCCCGTTCCGTTGTTTCAGCATTTTTCATCGCCATATTAATTTCATTAACTACCCTAACCAAGCTATCTAATTGAGTTTTATTCAATAAAATTCGCACCTCTAAAGCTGGTATTGCTGGATCAGCCAAATCTCTATCAACAGCCCAAGCAATTATATCCTTAGGCGGAACTGCTTCCTTACCTTTATACTCAACCAAAGCTGATTCTAATAACATTTTCGTTACTTCTTCAGCTTTATCAACTACATTATCATTTTTTGTAGTGCTGACAGTCGGAGTAGTCATATTGCCAGTCAATGCAGTACCAACAAACTCAGTTATCATATTAGCAGTTGCTTTGACCGCCTTAGCAAAATCTTCTTCCTTGTCCGCATTTACCTCCAACAACGCCGATTTTTCACTACCACTTACTCTTGCTAAAGTGGCAAATTGCTGTCTTGCTTTAGGTAAATCACCAACAATTTCTGGATGAGTATCTTGATTTTGCAAATGAATTGCCAAAATATGAACTTGAGAATCATCTGCTGCTTGACGCAACACATTTTCATCTTTACCAGTAACATTTTGCGGATGGCCGGGTTCATGAGAGCTTGCATCTCCGACTAATATCATCAAACGTATAGAATTATCGCTCCATTTAGTTTCTAAACCAGTTTCAACCCCAGCAAATAATTCCTCTTGATAGTCCACACTACCAACAGAAGCAACTTTAACTTTACTAACCATATCAACAAATTGCTCTGCACTTACCAAACCATCTTTAGTAAAATCTTTACTGGCAAATTCTATGTTATTAACAATTGCCGGATTATCTCTATAACCAACAAAACCAAAATGAACCTTTTTCTTAATATCTTTAGTAACAAGGCGAGCTATATCCTGCACTGACTCTAATGTCATTCTGAGATAAGGTTCCATGCTGCTGGTTAAATCCATCACAAATACTATATCAACTTCTAACTGTTTAACAGCTTCCGAGCTAGTGGTATTTTTCAATACTTCTTTTTGTACTTCTGGATTATCTAAAGTATTGTTATCATCACGTAAATCAGTGTCTAATTTAGCCGCCGTTGCTTCCGTTATAGCTGCTGCAATTTGTAAATAACGAGCATCTTCACCTTCCAAATCCAACATTTCAAAATTAACAATTGGCAAAAAATAAAAGTTTTCATTAATATCTACAAACCGTTTGCTTTCAGTGAGAACTAAGGAAGGATAACGCTCTTTAGGGTCCTTATCTAAACTAGTGTACGCTTTACTTATTTCAGCTTCTCGCTCTGGAGATTGAATTATACCTTTTAAAGCTGGCAATTTATTGAACATTAAAACTGGGTTACGCCGCTCGTCATCTTCACCCGGATGAGTATAAGCCATTATTAATGCTTGTTTCCATTCAATAACATCCTTAGCCTGCATCCAACCCAAAGCTCTCTTTTTGGATTTACCAATTTTATACCAACCTTTAGGATTATCTGGATCAGATGTATCTATATCTTGTCTAGCAAATACATACAAAGGCCGAAATGCCTTAATTGGCTTCATGGACATTTGCTTGGTTCCATTTGGCTTATCATATACAGTTGGAAAGGCTCTTGGTAAAGCTTTTAATGGCATACCAGTAGCTTTTTCCCGACAAACTTTTTTGCCTTGATAACATTCATAGCCATCGTTGGCAATAGCTGATGTAGTCATTAAACCTAAGACTAAGCTAGTAATAAATATGGATTTAATGTGGTTAATCAATTTAAATACCTCTTGTTTGGATGTGTTTTAAATCAAACGCAATTTTTAAACCAATGTTGTAATTATAACCTAAGTTCAATATTTTGAGGTTAATATTATAAACAAATAAAGTGAATATCACTTGAACGTTTTCTGAATTATATAGCAAAAATATAATAAATAGAATTTAATTGTGGAGAATAAGGTGATAAAAATAGGATAGTCCTAAAGCCTGCCGAAAAACAGCTATTTTGACTAATTTTTGTATCCCAATTTATGGATAGCAAACAATTAACAATTAAAAATTGAAAATTGAAAATTATGGTAGGATTTAAATATATTTCACCGATTTCATCAGTAGCTATTCACATTCAACCCTTTCAGGGTTTATGAATCAATTGTTAACCTCGAAGAGGTGAAACATGAATAGCCATAACACCTTATAGTACTTTAAAAATCTGTTTTTCGATAGGCTAGAAATAACCCCTACAAATTATCCCTTAACGTAGGGTCAATCCTTTATGGTTGCCCTTAACGCAAATGGCAGTGAACCAACGCTCAGACACATCAAAAATTCTTGCAATTCCAGCCAAAGGAATTTTTCCCCACAACAACTTATCAATTAACCCTTTCTTTTTCCTATAAATTTTATTTTTTGAGTCCTACAATAAATTGCCTGTTACAATTTTTGCAAGCATATTTTTTCTATTATGGATGGTTTCATTTTATACAACTTTTTCAGAGTTGCAGATCGGACAACCCATTATTTTTTCCTTTATATTTTTGAATATATTAAATAACAGTACTTTCTGCAAGACTACTCAGAATTTAATCATCTGAAATATATTTGATACATGTAATTAACAAAAGAAAACATTTAGTTATGCACAATTATCTTTTTTTCTGTCTTATCTTTTTTATGACATCAAGTTCTCTATATGCAGCATCTGATGTATCAAAATTGTTACAGAAATGTGATAGTCATCTCAAAGCCAATCATCTAACCAATGGTAAAGGCGGAACAGCTTTGGAATGTTATAAAAAAGTCTTAGAGAAAGACCCCGAAAATAACAAAGCCATAAATGGCCTTGCAACCATTGAAGACCGTTATACAAAATGGGCAAAACAGGCTTTGGAACATGGACAAAAAGACAAGGCTAAAAAATATTTAGCCAGTTTAAACCAAGTCAACCCAGATTCCGCATCTTTAGCAAAGCTAGAAGCACAATTACAGCCATCTTCTGATAATGCTGCTACGCCTTCACCAGATGTTTCAGAATCTAAAGCAGAAGTAAAAGCCGACTCGTCATCAGATAAAGCTGCTTCAAAATCTGAAAAGGAAGCAAATTCGGAATCTAAGGAAAAAGTTAATTTACCACCAAATGAAATTGCAAAACCAACCATCCTTCTTAAAAAAGCAAAGATTATAGATATTAGTCAAATCTATGAAAGTATTAATGCTACAGATTGTTTGATATGGACAAGTTCAGAAATAAAGGAGATAAGCGGTAAAAATGCTTGGAATTCCTTTTATCCTAAAAAAGATGATGTTGGTGTTGTAGTCAATGAGATTAAGCATTGTAATTTTAAAAATGTTGTAGTTTATCTTTTAAAAATTGAACAATATTATGTGCCAATCTCAAGTGTTGGCGTTCAAATTATTTCTGAAAAATCAATGAAAGAATCATCATAAACTTATTCACATTTCCTGATTTGAAGAACAAGATTGTGAATCAATAAAATTATAATATTTATTTATACAAGTATACTAATTATTTACTTTAATGATGTTATGCAGACAGACTACAAACTAATTTAAAATAGTTTTCTGTGTAATATCAGTTATTTTAATGAGGTTTAAAATAAATGTCTCTATTTAAACAAACTATTTTCTGTATTTTTTTATGTTTAAGCGTGATTTATTTGCCAGTTCAGGCAGAAAATCCTGCCTCCAAATCAAATTCAAAGCAAACCACTGGACAAGCAGAGCAATCTATCATAATAATACTTCAACAAATTGAAGAACAAAAAGAGCAGAATGCCAAATTACAAGTTGAACTGAAAAAAGCTCAGGTAGCTGTGCAAGCTGAAGAACAAGCACTACAAGAAAAAATTACTGGTTTAGAAAAAATGGACCAGATAACTGAAAAAATATTGAAAGCTGCTGGTAAGGCAAGACAAACAGCTAATCAACAAATGGATAAACTGCGTTTGAAACGTGAAACTGTTCAAGCTGAATTGGATAAGCTTAATGAACATCTCATAACGCTCAAAAAAACATTAGAAAATCTCACTGAATTTCCAAAAGAAAATCAAACTGTTGCTCAAAATCAGAAAATTTCTAAAGCTGAACAAAAAGTTATTTTACAAAAACAAGGGATAATTCTTAAACAACAAAGCTTTGATATTTTCAAAAAACAGACTGAAATAGCAGTTAATCGAACAATTTTTGCCATAGATTGGCACAACCAACTGCAAAACTTGCCACAAAAACGGCGAATTCAAGAACGAACAAAGCTTATAAAAGATACACAAGTTAATCTTGAGCATGAAAATGAGGCATTAAAAGCGGAACAAAAAGAATTGCCCAATCAAGCTGTAAATTTAGAAGCCATGCAATTGTCGGTTGAAAAACTGACAGAAATGTTTGAGAAAACCACCTTGGATAAAGATGCCACAGATATTGAAGTTAAAAACCTAATTTTAGAACGTCAAAATGCTGCGATAAACATAGAAAAGCAAGAAAAAGCTATTGTTGAACGGCTGGAAAAACTAGAAAAATTTCGTAAAATGCCTCCTATTGAGCCTGAACAAGCAAAATTGCAAAAGCGAAAAGTTTTAGAATTAGAAGCTTCTATTAAACTGCAACAACAGACCTTGAAATTAGATCAACAACAACTTGATTTTCTTAGAAAACGAATTGAACAAGCGGAAAAGAAGCTAGAGTTAGCGATAGAATGGCATGAGAAAGTACAGGCTATCTATAAAGTACGGCAAACGCAAGAATTAGAAGTACAAATTCAAAAAAAACGACAACATCATTTAGCTAATGCCGCAGAATTACGCTGGCAATTAGAAAAAATTCCCAATACAAAAGAATATGCTGCCCAACGTTATTTGCTTAAAATTCAAATTCAAGAAGCAAATGAATTAGCTACTCAAGTAGCACGTAAATTAAAAGTTAAACTTTTTCAAAAACAAATACAACAAGGACACACAACAGTTGAGCAACAAACCACAGAAGTTTTTTCACAAACTCAATTGGATAGCATCCAATTATTAACTCAAGAAACAAACATTCTATTACAGGATGTCATTATTTTGCAGGAATTGTTACAAGACAAAATATCTGTATTGAAACAACAACAAAAAGTAACTAAAAAATTTGGTAGTTCATTGAAAGGTAAAGCTTTAAAGCAGAATAAAGCAGCCCAAAAACTATTAACAAAACTACAAAAAAGCTTACAACAAGAGCAGAACGAAATTCCCACACTATTAGCCAACACAGAGGAATTGTCAAATGAATTGGAAAAAGTTTATAAAACGGCCTTACACCGTTCTACTTTTAGGCAACGGCAACTACCAACGGATGTTGTTGGATGGCAAAGTTTAGCTAAAGAAATAAGCACAATACCAAACGTATTTTTGCAACAATTCCAAATGGCAGGTAAGGGTTTTATGCAAGCTTTTCATCAAGTTGAAATGCAACATTGGGTTGTTATTGGTATTGTCATATTAATTTGGTTATTTGCCATAACCGGAATGCGTACATGGTTTATACGAGCAATGAGTAAGCTTTCTCAAAATGTAGATGATAAGCAAATGTCTTTAGGTGTACAATTAATAGATAAAAATATTGCTGGTATTGCCTTTATTGGTGTGGTCGTATTATTATTATGGTTAATACAACCGACACAGTTAACCATTTTTATAACTATGACTATCCTAGTTATTTGGTTAGGTACTAAATTGCTTATTAATTTATCCAGATTATTAACATCCAGATTTCAACCACCTCGAATTAAGTTGCATTGCCAATTGCGTTGGATGATTATAACAATAGCTATATTAACTATCGTTACGGTGCTTGTACATGTGAAACTGGAAGAGTATGTATTGAAACTTTCCTTAACCACACTTGATTTAATTGATACTGTATTTATGGTCGTTTTAGCTCTGCTTGTTATGCCACTTATGCGCATTCGTAAACTCATGATGGCCTCTTTGGAACGGAATATTCAAGGTTATTGGTTATTGGTTATTTCCATTATAAGTATATTGTTACCATTAGCTATTTTGACAGTTGCAGTCTTGGGTCTAATCGGTTATATAACTTTGGGATGGACAATCGCCAAATATCTGAGTTTATTCTTGCTGGTGTTAACTGGTTGGCTTATTCTGAAAGAGTTCTTAACAAATACGATTAGCTTGGTAGGTAATTCGGTTGCCGAACAAAGTCGTTACAGTTCATTATGGACAGAAGACCTTATTCCTTTGATAGCTAAATTACTGGGATTTGCTTTGTTTGTCTTGGCAATTGGGATATTTTTCTGGTTAACTGGCTGGCTTGACGATGTAGCAGTTAGAGACAATATTGTTAGTTTGCTTACCTTTAGTTTGTTAGATTTGGGTGATGGAAATCATGTTACTTTAGGAAGCATATTACTTGCATTCTTTATTATTTGGCTGGTTTTTTGGTTTGGTGGTTGGTCTCAAGGCGTAACTTATCGTTGGGTTTATCTGAAAATCAAAGATGCCGGTCTAAGGAAAAGCTTGTCGGTATTTACCCAGTATGTGGTAGTTATAGTTGGGCTTTTAATTGCTATGAAAGTCATAGGGATAGACCCAACTGCTTTAACTGTCTTTGCTGGAGCAGTTGGTGTTGGCATTGGTTTTGGGTTACAAAACATTATCAACAACTTTGTAAGTGGTTTGCTCTTATTAGTAAGTGCCCCTTTTCAAGTAGAAGATAGAATAAAAGTTGGTTCTTCTAGTGATCTTCTAGTAAAAGAGATAACTTGGCTTAATACTCGATTCCAAGATGATGCGGGTGTAAGTGTAGCCATTCCGAATAGTTCAGTTCTGGGTACTAATGTGCGTAATTATAATTCTTCTAAGGGAGGTCATATTTGGTTCTGGCCATCACTTTTTGTTGACCCTCGTCATAATCCAGAAAAAGTGCTTCAAATAATTAAAGAAGCGATGGAAGCTGTAGATGTTGTTATTTATCCTTGGCCTTATTTCTATGGTATTAATGACTGGGCAGCTGAGTATTGGATATGTTATGCCATTGATGATTATGAAAAAAGATGGGATGCTATACAACCTGTATGGATTGAAGTTTGGAAACGTCTTAATGAAGCTGGAATTGAACCGGCGGTTCGACGCCAAGAAATTTACAATTATGATGGTGATAAGGTTCGGGAAATTCCCAGTGGTTCTGCTCCTCCAATGCTTGTTTCTGGAAAAGGTACATCTCATGGCTAAGATGCTAATGTAGGATAAGTCATTAATTTTCAATTAAATATGAATTAAGTTAGCGTAGAATATGCTGAACGAAGGAAAGCACATCACTTAACCGTTAAGCCAGATAGGGTTTGGTGAAGCGGAGTCGCTCATTTGTGTTAATCGAATTCACTGAAATGATGGTCGGTTTCACGTTGTTACACCGAACCTACATGGTTCCTATCCACCCCACGAGCTATTATAAAAAATCTATGTTTATCAGGCTAAAGGCCATAATATGGAGTTATAGATATGTTAAACTGTCCAAACCATTATTTATTTACTTTTTAAAATATTGTGGGTAATATAGTAAATTATCATAATCAAATATTTATTTAAACATCATGCCAAATTATAATCATTGTTTACGCCCGATTTTTACGGAAAATATTGTGATGACTTTGATACGAGGGGAGTCGATCAATATTTATGGTGCTAGAGGGCAGGGAAGAAAACGTTTGTTGGAAGATTTGCGGAAATGTCAGTTGGATGATACGCAAATGTTGTTAATTAATATGAGAAATTTTGCTTGCAGTTATCAGGGATTTTTGGAGGCATTCGCTAAGGAAATTGGTTATATTGGTGATGCTGCTCCTAAATTAGGGGATTTGGTGAATGAGTTGGAGCGAGATAATGGGGGTAGAAAAACGGTTATTTTGCTGCATAATTTTGATAGTTTGTTTGATAATGATAGGTTGCATGAGGAATATGGGATTCGGTTTTTTGATAGTTTGAATGCGATTAAAAATCGGCAGAATATGGCGTTAGTTTGTGTAACGGAGAAACCGCATAAGAGTTATATGGTTTATGCCAAAGAGGTTGTTGATCATGGTTCTTGGTTAGAGTTACAACCAAAAAGATTGCCGTTATTGAGTTTGGAGCTGGTTGGCAAGGAAGCTCAACAGCATTTTTCGGCATTGTATTCTGATGAGCCTGATTTATTCGGTAAGATGGTGATTTCTCATAGGTTGCCTTATCCTTTGTTGGAATATTTTGTGGATAGGTTGAATAATCAAGAGGATATGGAGATTGCTTTTGCTGACAGGTTGGAGAAATGGCGAAAGGAGTTTGATGAGGATTATTCTCGTGTTAATTATGTGAGTGTTAATAAATTTACTCAACATATCAAGAATTTCTTTGGTGCGTTGGAAATACGGAATATTTTTAATAAAGTAATTAAAACCGTGTTTTATGATTTTCCTAATGCGATAGTGGATATTGTTAAACATATAACCAAAAAATAACGTTAAACCGTATAAACCGTAGGGTGGATAGAAGCGAAGCGGAAATCCACCATTTTTAATTTAAAAAACATGCAAACATTAACCGCCATTCCACCAAATTGCGACTTGGAAACTAAACCAATATTAAAAAAGTCCATTTCCGCCAACAAGAAATTAGCAGAATTAAAGGGCATAATTAAAACTATTCCTAATGAAGCTATTTTGATTAATACGCTTTATATTCAGGAAGCTAAGGATAGTTCAGCTATTGAAAATATTATAACGACTCACGATGAAATATATAAACAAACTTTATTTCGTGACTTAATCAAGAATTCAGCTACTAAGGAGGTGGAAAATTATGGAGCTGCTTTACAAATAGGTTTTGCAAGGGTTAAGGAATACAATGGTTTATCTCTTAATCATATTCTTGAAATTCAACAAATAATTGAGGGTAATAAGGCTGGATTTAGGAAATTGCCCGGCACTGAATTAAAAAATGAATTAACTGGGGAGATAATTTATACTCCACCACAAGATGCGAATGAAATACAATTTTTGTTAAATAATCTCGAAACTTATATTAATGCGGATGCTGATATCGATCCGTTGATTTGTATGGCTGTGATTCATTATCAATTTGAAAGCATTCATCCTTTTTATGATGGTAATGGTAGGACCGGTCGAGTAATTAATATTTTATATTTGGTATTGAAACAGTTATTGGATTTACCGGCACTTTATCTTAGTCGTTATATAATTCAGCATAAGGCTGATTATTATCGGTTACTTCAAGAGGTAAGGACTAAAAATAATTGGGAAGCGTGGATTTTATATATGTTGGATGCTGTGGAAACAACTGCTGGACAAACTACTGTTTTTGTTGAGCAAATAACGGCATTAATGAAGGAGCAGAAACATAAAATCCGAACTGATTTGCCTAAAATATATAGTCAGGATTTGCTTAATAATTTGTTTAAGCATCCTTATACAAAGATTGGTTTTTTGACAGATGATTTACAAGTCCATCGTAATACTGCCGCAAAGTATTTAGATGAGTTAGCTAAAATAAAGATTTTGAAAAAAGAAAAAATAGGTAAGTCTTCTTTTTATATCAATACGTCATTGTTAAATTTGATTTTTAATGCTTTCCATTTATGATATGCACAAGAAATCGGAAAGTTTGTGCATGTTTTGATAATATGCACAAGAAATTGGAAAATTTGTGCATAACCATTCAACGGCAGACCTGACAGGTTTCCAAAACCTGTCAGGTCTCAAAGCACCACGCAATTTTTAAGGATAGCATTATGTCCCCATTTAAAAAGCCAGACCAACCACGTAACAGTTGGGAGTTATTCAAATGGATTTGGTTTGAATACCGTTTGTTGGAAAAATACGGAAAAACTGTTACCAAAACAGAAACATTTATTTTAGTCTTAATGAATTATTTTCTATATGTGGTTCCTTTGGCTTTATTGTTATATATTATTGGTATTATTATTGTTATTGGAATTGATTTACCAACTTGGATGCCTACGCAATATACAAAGCAATTTATGAGGTGGTGGGAACCTAACTATTCTTTTATAGAAAAATTTAAATTATTTTTTTGTTTAGATTATTTAGAATCAATGAAACCGTTACCTTTTCTTTATTTAAACTTAATAAGTGAATCACTAATATGGATTTTATTCTTCAGCATGTTTGGTTTAGGAAATTTAGCATTAGGTTTAATGTTAAATTCTATATTAAGTTTGATGTTTAGTTTAATGTTTGGTCTTGTAGGAGGAATGGCATTTGATTTTATAGCAGTTGTATTATGTTTAGTATTAGGTTTGATAGGGGGTTTGAAACCTAATTCGATAAAAGGTTTTACATTAGGTTTACTAGTATTTGTAATTTTTATTTTAGTATTAAATATATATAATTTTATCAATATAACAATAACTCTCAATTTATTATTCATAATATTTTTCTGTTATGTAGGCTATTTTCGGTTACCATTTTATTTTTTTTATTTCATCAAAAGTTTATTTGTTTATAAATTAAAAAATAATGTGTATTTTCAAGATGATAATATTAATTTACCAATTTGGAATTTAACAGACAAATTAACTCAGCAAGCTTATCAAGACCCTGAAACTGCTCAACAATTTATCAATTTTTTATTTGAATACCGTCCTCTACAAACAGTGCTTGCTGTAGATATAAGTCATGCTGCCACCGCAGGTATCTGGAATAGCCAACTACTCAATGCAGATAAACTTAATTCCAACTCCATAGCTATCATTCAAAAAACTAGCGGTGACCTTATTCCATCCGACAAATGGTTAAGAACATTAACCGGCCTGAAAGACCAATTAATCCACGCTCAAAACCAACATAATATCCACCAATCCCAACAAGGATATCAAGAATTCCTCAACCAATTAACCGAATTCAGAAACTTAACCCTACGTGAACCCAACAAATGGCATCGCTACTACCTAACCACCATCGACAACTGGATAACAGCCACTCAAGCCAAACTATCCGACACAACATTACAAGCAGAGACCCAAGAATCTCAAGCTAAAAACGTCTATTTAGCTGGCGACCCACTCAATCCACAAGATCACAGCGATATATTCATGCAACGGACTGACCTGCAACAAGAACTGACCAACCGAGTCTTAACCGCCAGAGAAATGCCGCTATTCCTACTGCTGGGCCAACGCCGAATTGGTAAAACCAGCCTACTTAACTTTTTACCAAAACTATTTGATGGCAGCCGCTTCAAAACCATCTACATTGATTGCCAAGACCCAAATATCGGCGATGCCCTTGAATGGATGCTGTTTATCAGAAATAAAATTAACGCTACCCTTGAATTACCCATCGAAAACTGGCAACCACCGGAAAAATGGCTCAAAGCCTGGCTTGAATTCGTCTCTTTCCTTGAAAAAGTCAGCCAAATCGAACAACGTAAAATCATCTTAGCCATTGATGAATATGACTATTTCCACGACCACTGCCTACAAGAAGACTTCAAACAAGCCGAACGCCTGTTAGGAGCCATGCGGCATTTCTCTCAACACCAAAACCAAGTTATATTCCTATTCACCGGAGCCTACTCATTCGCCGAACTAGAAAACCCTAATTGGATAAAATACTTCCCCCATTCCGTTCCAATTAAACTCGACTATCTATCCAAAGCCAACACAATTCGCCTCATCACCGAACCAGTGCCACTTGAATACCCACCTGAATTAACCGAAGAAATGTACGAATTAACTCAAGGCCACCCAGCATTAACCCAACTGCTCTGTCAAAACCTAGTCAATCTCGCCAATATTCAAGGCAAAAAACAAATCACTGCCAACGACTTACACCAAGCGATAACCAAAATGTTAGAAGAAGGAATTGGAGTGATTGACAACTTTTGGGGAGAATTTTGCCAAACCCCTGAATGCAAACAAACTGTCGCCCAAATCCTGCACGGCCAACCGATAACCAACCGAGCAAGCCTCAACCGATTAGCACAACACGGCTACATCATCCAAGTCAACGAAAAATGGCAAATGCGAGTACCACTGTTTGCTCAGGGATTAGAGAGATTATATGAAGTCTAAGAAAAAAATTAAATTTATACCTGTGTTAAGCTAATTATTGCACCTCTTTCAATCTGTTTTCATCGGTAAAAATTTCTCATCAACCGGAGTACCAGTTTTAACCATTAATGGACGCATAGCATGTAACATATTATGCAATACATCCTTATGCCTACTTTCCTCATTAGCAAGCAACTGTTTAACATGATCACGTTGAGTTGGAGTTGTAAAACAAGCTGGACAACTATCTTGTATAACCGGAAGGTTTTTAGCAAAATCAAATGTTTGCCGTTCACGCACATATACAAGAGGTCGAATAATTCGTATATCGCCACTATCATTGGTATAATGAGCTTTCATGGTTCGCAAACTACCACTGTATAACGCTGACATAAGAAAACTTTCAGCCAAATCATCCAAATGTTGGGCCAAAGCTAAAACATTATAATTTTGCTCTCTAGCAATCCGATACATAATGCCTCGTTTCATTCTGGCACAATAAGCACAAAATGATTTGCGTTGTAAATTTTTTTTGGCCTGTTCCATTATTGGTTGTGAACAATAAAAATAATCAATTCCTAGTTCAGCTAAATATTCTTTAAGTGGTGAAGGATCAAAACCAGGAATTTGTGGATCGACAGTTATAACGCCTAATTTAAAATTAATCGGTGCATAACGCTGTAAATGTGCTAGGATATGAAGCAGAGATAAAGAATCTTTACCTCCAGAAAGACCTAGTAAAATTCGATCTTGATCTTTAATCATTGCGTAATCAGCGATAGCACGTCCTACACGACGTAAAATTAATTTTGGTGGTTTTTGTAATTTAAACATTTTTTTATAATTCTTAATGCTGTAATTCTTAATTCTTAATTAAAACCTAAAAACATAATATTATTTGCTTTTGACTTTTAATTAAGCATTAAGAATTATAACATTAAGAATTGCCTTATTGGAGTTGTTAATGAGTATGATAAATGATTTCACTGTTTTTGCCGTTATTTTTTTGGCAATGGTAATAGTTTTAGTATTTTTAGGAGTTAAATCAGTACCTCAAGGTCAGCAGTGGACTGTTGAGCGATTTGGTAAATATATTAAAACTCTTGATCCCGGTTTACATATTATTGTTCCAGCAATTGACGTAGTAAGAGAACGTTTGAGCATGATGGAAGAAGTTATGGATATTCCGGCTCAAAATGTTATTACCAAAGATAATGCTATGGTCAATGCTGATGGAGTTGTATTCTACCAGATAATTAATGCTGCTCAGGCCGCTTATCAAGTCAAAGATTTAGATAAAGCTTTATTAAATTTAACTATGTCAAATATTCGTACCGTTATTGGTTCAATGGTATTAGATGAGGTGTTATCCAAACGTGATGTCATAAATGCCCAATTACTTCATACAGTTGATGATGCAAGTAATCCTTGGGGAGTCAAGGTGTTACGGGTAGAAATTAAGGATATAGCTCCTCCACAAGATTTAGTTGATGCTATGGCTCGACAAATGAAAGCTGAACGGGATAAACGAGCAATTATTTTAGAGGCTGAAGGTAAACGAAAAGCTGAAATTTTGACAGCGGAAGGTGAAAAACAAGCGATAATTTTGGAAGCTGAAGGACGGCGAGAAGCTGCTTTTCGTGACGCTGAAGCAAGAGAGCGTTTTGCTCATGCTGAGGCAAGAGCTATGCAAACTATTTCGATTGCAGTTGAGGAAGGAAATATGCAATCTATGAATTATTTGATAGCTATTAAATATATGGGTGCTATCAATAATTTAGCTACTTCAGAAAATTCAAAACTATTATTAATGCCATTAGAAACTGCTGGTGTTATCGGTGCGTTTGCTGGTATTAAAGATATTGTTAAACATGCCTCTCTCAAACCTTAAGGTAAAAAAATATGGAATTATTACAAAGTGAACATGTTTATTTATACTGGTGGACTTTGGCTGTTTGTCTGTTACTGTTAGAATTTTTAGCAATTGGAACTATTGGTTCTTTCTTTTTATGGCCAGCTATTGCCGCAGCATTAATGGGATTAGTGGTACGTTCATATAGCATAGAACCTCAATATCAAATTTTAACTTTAGCAACAGTATCAGTATTAAGCGTGATTTTATGGCGAGCTTATTTACGTAGAAATCCGTTGAAAAGTGACCAGCCCTTTTTAAATTTGCGAGGAGCCGAATTAGTTGGGCAAACTTATCCGGTAACTGAAGCTATAGTTGATGGATTAGGTAGAATTGATGTAGCAGATGGAAGTTGGCGAGTTGAGGGGCCTGATTGTCCAATTGGTACCAGAGTTAGAGTTGTTGATTCTGGTACAGCCCGTTTGCAGGTTGAATTGTTGGATGAGGATGAAAGCTTTGTTACCAATAGGCTTAGCCCAGCAACTAATCGGAAAAAATTTAGTGATTCTGTTAGGCATGAGGCAAGAGTTGAATCAAATTATTAGTTGATGTTACTTTGTACAGGACATTTTTTAATACTAACAGTAGGGTGAGCGAAGCGTCATCCACTGTTTGATGTCATGGTGTATGACACTATCGTTTATACACCCTACATTCTTTATTGAAATGTAAATTGTAAGTCAGCAAAGCAAGATAAATCTTGCACTCCTCCTTCTCAGGTTTATCTTAATCTTTAATACTTGTGGAAATACGTTCCAAATATGAAACCTCATTTTGCTTTATATTTTATTGATATAGTTGGAACTTGTAACTTAAGATGCCCATCTTGTCCAGTTGGAAATTTTCAATCAAACGATTTTGTCAATCAACGCCGTCCCAAAGGCTTTATGCAGTTATCTTTGTTTGAGGCTATTTTAGATAAAATTAAACGAGAAGATAATGAGTATGAATATGTGGTAATAAGTGTTTATAATTGGGGTGAACCACTGCTACACCCTGAATATCCTAAGTTTATTGACGCAATTAAAGCTAGAGGTTTTTATGCTGAAGTTTCAAGCAATTTAAATATAAAAGAAGTTAAAGATGTTGTATTATCAGCACCTCATAAGCTAGTTATATCTTTATCAGGCTATCATAAATCAGTCTATGCTAAAACCCATAATAAAGGCAATGCTTACTTGATGATATCCAATTTATATAAGTTGCGTTATTATATGGATAAGTTAAAACAAGATTTTGCGGTCGAAATTTCTTATCATTTATATGAGCATAATTTAGGTGAAGATTTAGAACGAATTATGTATATAGCTAATGATCTTGGTTTTCATTTCAGTTCTGATTTGACTTTGCTTATGCCGTTAGAAAAAAGCTTTAAATATTTGCATGGCGAAAAATTATCAGAATCAGAACAAGAGCTTGTTTCTTTAATGCTGATTAAACCCGAAGAACAACTTCGATTGGCTCAACCGTATAAAGATACCCCTTGTTCATTACTCAATTGGAAAACAATTAATTTTGATGGCTCAATGGCTATATGCTGTGCAGTTTACGATTATAAGCATAATATCACCAATAATTTTTTGGAAATCTCGCATACGGAATTGGAAGAACGAAAACAAAACCATCCTTTATGTAAAAAATGTATGGCGGAAGGTTTACATGCGTTGGCTACTTATGCTGCTAGAAGTGAGTTGGATGAGTTAATTAATGAACGTTTACAAAAGTTTGGCAGCAAAATTATAAGAGATGCTTCTCATGTAAGATATTATTCTTTTGATTCTTAAAATCATGTTGGTATAGACTCATAAAAATACATTCGTGTGAAACCTGCGAAGTTTTGGAAACCTCGTAGGTTTAACGATACATACTGAAGGACTACCACAAATTTAATGTTTATTAACTGCTCCAACAATTCCACCGATTTTATCGGTGGCTATTCATATTCAATCCTTTCAGGATTTGTAATAACCCCAACGAGGTGAAACATGAATAGCCATAGGTGAAACCTATGGAAGGAAAGATGTCTAGTGAAGTTTTAATTTATTTAGATTTTAAAAATATCTTAACCTTTCTATTCCTAGATTTTATATTAGTTGTTAATAAGCTCTTATATTTTCTGATTTTATTTATGATATTACGATTCCAGCGATAAAATTTTTCAATAAAAACTAGCGGATCAACACTAGTCTTATTAAGTTTAATTTCAAAATGTAATTGTGGGGCAATAGCATTACCGACTGGACCGTCAACTTTACCAATAACATAACCAGCATTAACTATTTGTCCTTCAGTAACAAAAGCTTTTTTAAGGTGAATATAAAGAGTATCTAACTGACCTTCATGGTGTATTTTTATATACAACCCGGCTCGTTTAGTTTTTCTTACTTTAGTCACTTTCCCATAAGCTGCTGCTACTATATTAATGTTATTAACGTAAACATCATAACCTCTATGTTTTCTTATTTTACCATTCCAATCATCACGTTTTGCCCCAAAATGAGGTAAACCATCTTTAACTAAATCCTTAGGTAAAAAACCAATGGAATTATCTAAAAAGTCATTAACAGTCATATTTTGCACTGGAACTTGTAGTAAAATACCATTTATTTTGAGAAGCCCATTAGATTGTTTACAGACTGGTAAACATATATTATATTGATGCTTAGATAAACTTATCTCAAAATTATATTTGTTAAGAAATTTTACCACCAGCCATACAGTTCTTTTATCATGTTGAGCCCAATGAATATTAACTATATTAGGGTGTAATGGAGTTATTTGTCCATTTTTAGTTTTACAATTACCCAGTACCAATATGAGTGTATTTTTTTCCTCAATTGTCCGTTTTAAATAACAACTGCGATGTTGAATGTTAATAACCGATTCTGTAAATAAAACTTTTTCTATATAGTTAGCTTTACCAATTAAAGGAAATAATATAATTACTAAAAAGAAAATCGTTTTATTCACTTTTTCCCTCACAATTCTGTTCATTTGCGTGCAAATAATGCGAATGAACCCAACCTTCTATGTTATCATAGCGTATTTTAACCCATAGGCCACCTTTTCTAAATCGAAAATTGCCTAAATATTCAATACATAGACCAAACGGTGGTATTTCGCCAACTATATCATTCATAGTACCGGCAAATTCACGCACGTTTAATATATCAGTTGGTGTAACATTAGTAACCTTATAATATTGCTTAGTTTCAAAACCAGTTGGTTTGGTTGCTGCTATATCAGCTTGCAAACTCTCAGTTCCTATTTTAAAACGTTGAACTTCTTTTAATAAACCACTTGCTTCGTCATATTTAGCTTCACATTCTTTACGATAATTTTGATGTATTTTTCGATATTTTCTATCTGCTTTACACGAATTTTGTTCTTGTAAAATTTTAAGTTCAGCTTGATTTAAAGCATGTTGCAAACTTTGTAATTTAGAATTATAAATGTAATTTTCATAGCCAAAATAACTACTAATAGCACATAATAAAATAATAATTCCAATTCCAGCGATATTAATCGAAGTCCAATATTGTTTAGCAACCTGCTTTTTTTCAGGCACATCGTCAGATGTAGCCAACATTTTATCTCGCCATTGTTCAACTGTTTGCGGACGATCTTCTTCACTTAGTTGCAAAGCCCAATCAATAGCTAATAACAGACTACGACTATATCTACCAGCTCCAACTTTAACGGCCGGTATCATCGGGTCTTTCATAACTCTGCGAGTTGCAGCCGGCGGGGACTCACCAGTTATCGCATTATACATAACTGCCCCTAAAGCATAAATATCAGTCCAAGGCCCTTGGTCTTTGACTTCATTATCATATTGCTCTAATGGTGCATAACCGGGAGTAACTATACTGGTCACACTACGAGTTTTCTGGCCAATTGCAAATCGTGCTGACCCAAAGTCAAGTAGAACCGGGGTATTATCATCTCTAAGGTAGATATTATTAGGTTTAATATCTCTATGTAATACACCAGCCTGATGAATTTCTTCCAGTCCTTCTAATAGCGGTACAACTATAGTTTTTAATTCTTCTTCAGTTAAAACTCGTTGCTGTTTTAAAAATTCAGTTAAACTTTGGCCTTTTTGGTATTCCATTACCATATAAGCCGTGCCATTCAGCTCAAAAAAACGTGAAACTCTGACAATATTGTGATGATTAAATTTAGCAAGGACTTGAGCCTCTTCAATAAAACATTTTAATCCCCATTGAAATGATTCGTCATAAGAAGATGATTTCACATAAACTGTGCTTCTACCTTCTCGTATAGCAAAATCACTGGGTAAATATTCTTTAATAGCTACTGATTGCCGCAAATGAGTATCTGTTGCTAGGTAAGTGATACCAAAACCACCCGGTTTTCCCAGCACAGATTGGATTTCATATTCAAATAATTTGAAACCTTGCGGGAGTGCGTTACGATGTTGTTGCTCTTCCAAAATTAGCACCTAATCTTGTTTATGAGGTAGTTACATATGGCATTTAGATTTTGCCTTAAAATACTATTCAAATCAGGATAACATTATATGCTAAATCAATTAATGAAAAATTGATAGTGTTTACACAAAAAAAATATTAAATTTAGTATTCAACTCAAAAATAATTTTATAGTTAATTAAGATATTAGGACTTACGAATTAACAAAAACTAAAAAAAATAATTTTTATATATTATATAGTTATAACTTATTATTGTTCCCAAACTCCTGTTTGGGAACACAATGCCGTTAAAGCTATGCTTTGAGTTGAGATAAAATGTATCAGTAGCCATATATAAAATAGTGATAACTCCAAAAAATATGCTTCAATCTTTATAAAAAAAATTTACCAATGTGCTAACAATTTGGAAGTTCCTACAAACCAATTCAGTTTCTGTTAAATCAATACCTTATAGGTATAGGAATAGTCAGCAAAAATCTCCAATTAAGTGGTTTACGAGTTAAACCCATTTTCATAGCAGGGGTATAATGACTTTACTTTTTAATTCTGAAAATTCTTAAATCCTGTTAATTCTGATTCAGACAATTTTAAAAGGAAAACAAAATTAAATATGGTAGTTCTATAATATGTAGTGTTAAACTAGATAAGTTTTTGATACTTAAATATTTTTAAGTTATCACTACTTTATTTAGAACTAACAATTAATCTATCACTTTGGTAAGCAACGCTATGTATTTGAAACACAATGTTCTAAATGACATTCGGGAAATAAATGACAAGTTCTTTTACAAATTGATACCAACATAAGCATCAACGGAACCTCAATTAAAACTCCAACCACAGTTGCTAACGCTGCACCAGAAGATAAACCAAATAAAATAACTGCTGTTGCTATTGCTACTTCAAAATGGTTAGAAGCCCCAATCATAGCTGCCGGTGCAGCATCATGATAAGAAAGTCGTAAATATCTTGCAAGTATAAAATAGCCAATAACAAAAATCACAACAGTTTGGATAAATAGTGGAATTGCAATCCAAAAAATAGTAAGTGGGTTATTTAATATCACTTCACCTTTAAATGAAAAAAGTAAAACTAACGTTGCTAACAAAGCAATTATACTAATTGGGGTTAGCCAATGTAAGAATTTTTCTGTAAACCAATCTATACCTTTGTATTTGATGATTAACTTCCTAGACCAATAACCAGCAAATAATGGTAACGCAACGTAGATTAATACCGAAAATAACATAGTTTGCCAAGGTACCGGCATAGAATTAATGTTAAGCAATAAACTTCCTAACGGTCCATAAAGAAACAACATTATTAATGAATTGATTGCAACCATCACTAAAGTTAAGCCATCATTACCTTTTGCTAAATAACCCCACATTAATACCATTGCGGTGCATGGTGCAATACCTAATAAAATCGCCCCAGCAATATAACTTCTCCATAGTTCAACTTCTTCTCCATTAGCAAGAATTTCTGTACCCGGTAAAAAATCTTTAAATAAATAACCAAGGAAAAAATAGGCAATAAAAAACATGGTAAAAGGTTTAATTGCCCAATTTATGACTAATGTTAGTAAAACTGGCTTAGGTGTTTGAACTGATTTTAAAACTTGGCCAAAATCAATCTTTACCATAATAGGGTACATCATGAAGAATAAACAAATAGCAATTGGAATTGATACTTGGTAAATTGAGAAATCATTAAGAGTTGTAGCCATACTGGGAACAAATTTTCCTAACATAATTCCACCAACAATACAAAGTAAAACCCAAATTGTTAAATAACGTTCAAAAACTGATAATTGTTTCATTTAATTAACCTTCAAAAACTTTGATTTATGAATGCTTAAATCATAGCCAATTTCTTGCATAGATTTAATTGCCTTAAGGATTAACTATGTCAGATGCTCGTGATCCTGAACTATATACTTTCAAAATTCCTTGTCCATGAATTCTAGCAAAAGCTTCTGCTATTTGACTACGGCAAGAGTTTTCGACACATACGAATAATACTTTTTTCATAATATAAACTTATGTTACACAAAATTGTTATAACAAATATTAGCATAATAACTTTCTTATAAAATACTTTTTATATATAATTTTGTAATTCTTTTAAGGAAACTCAACATGAAATTACGATATACACTCATAATCTCACTATTAATAATAAATATATCCACCAACGCCGAAGTCATCACAGATGGCACTCTCGGCCAAAATATCAATCTACCCGGTCCTGATTTTCAAATCACTTCTGATTTGGGACAACAACATGGTAGGAATTTGTTTCATAGTTTTCAGGATTTTAATATTGATAGTCATCAAAGTGCTACTTTTTCTGGGCCAGGTTCAGTACAAAATATCTTAAGTCGGGTGACTGGTGGCAATCCTTCTAATATTAATGGTGTGTTTCGTTCTACTATTCCTAATGCTGATGTGTATTTTTTGAATCCGTATGGGGTTATGTTTGGTGAGGGTGCTCAATTGGATGTGCAGGGAAGTTTTCATGCAAGTACGGCGGATACTTTAAATTTAAGTGATGGTGGGGAGTTTAATGCCCGTTTTCCGAATGATAGTTTGTTGACTGTTGCACCGGTTGAGAGTTTTGGTTTTTTGACAGACTCTCCATCTTCAATCACAACTAAAAACAGTACATTATCTATTTCTGAAGGCAAAACTCTTTCACTGATTGGGGGAGATTTAAATTTAATGGGCGAAGAACCTATTCAATTTGATGAGATGGGTTTTGAAATTTTATCCACCAGTTCAAAGCTTTCCGCAATTAATGGAAAAATTAACCTTGCCAGCGTTGCTTCTAAAGGGGAAATCAGTATTAACGAGTTAGAATTACAAGCTAAAGGTGGAAAAATTATTGCTGATAATACCATGTTTGATATAAGCAACAGTGGCAGCATTGTCATTCGTGGCGGACAATTTTTAATGCGTGATTCTTCTATTTGGTCACATTTGGCAGAACAAGATGGTAAAAATATTGACATGAATCTCCAAGAATCTGTTCATATAACTGGTGATTTATTGGCTATATCAAATATCACTCTGGGTAGTGGTAATGCGGGAAATATTGACATCACTACTCCACATTTGGAAGTAATCGGCAGTATTATTGACGCTGGCAGTAAAGATGTTGGTTATGCAGGAACCATTAATATTAAGGCAACTGATGTATTATTGCGGAAAGGAGCGATGATGACAGTTGGAGCAAGAGGAATTGGGGCTGGTGGTTCTTTGAATATTCAAGCTTCTAACTCGTTGTCGCTGCTTGATTATCGTAGAGGTACTCTTGTTAATGCTGGTCGTGAAATGCCTGACTTTCCTTGTTTTATAACCGGCAGTACTTACGGTCCACATCCAGCAGGAAATATAACAATAACAACCAGTTCACTTGATACAGATGGTATTATAACTGCTAATACGCATGGAGATGGCAAAGCTGGCAATCTTATTTTTAATGTAGATAATATGAATTTGACTGGTGGCGGATTCATAACCAGTGTAGGTGATTCTAAAGGTTCAAGTGGAAGCATTATTATTAACGCAACGGATACACTCTCAATTGGTGGTAAAAATCAGAATGAAATATTTGGAGTTTCGATTAATTATTTTCAAAGTTATATAGGTACTTATTCTTATGGAGATGGTCAAGCTGGTGATATTTCTATTTCAGCAGAAACTTTAAATGTAGATGATGGAAGATTGTCAACAGCGACTGGTGGAGAAGGGGTAGGTGGAAATATTACTATTGATGTTAATAATTTGCAAATTAATAATGGTAGTACAATTGATAGCAATACTAAGTCTTTTTTCGAATTGTGGCGTATAGGCTCAGGAAAAGGTGGTTATATTGATATAACAGCTAATGATATAACTGTGTCAGATAATAGTATTATTTCAAGTGATACTTATAACACAAGTCCGGGTGGCAATATAGATATTGCAACAAATAAGCTAACCGTTACTAATTCTGGTATTGTTTCAGCTAAAAGTCAAAGTACTGGTGATGCAGGACAGATAACTGTGCAAGCAAATTCTGTTAATTTAACCAATCAAGGTAAAATAAGTACGGAAGCAAACGATGCTACTGGAGGTAATTTGGTTATTTCAGCTTCTGATTTACTGTATTTACGAGAAGGAGAAATCACTACTAGCGTTGGTGCTGGCAAAGGTCAAGGTGGGAATATTTCAATTGAGAATCCAACTTTTGTGGTTATAGATAAAGGAAAGGTTATTGCTCAAGCTGATGAGGGGCATGGTGGTGATATAGTTATTAAATCTGAGCAGTTCATAACCTCTCCTGATAGTTTGATAAGTGCTTCGTCAAATTTGGGTTTAGATGGGGAGGTTAATATTGAATCTCTTGATGTTGATATGGAAGGTTTTTTAGTTGTGTTATCAGATGAAACGGTGGAAGCAAGTAGTTTAATGAAAATACCATGTAGTATGCGAGGCAGTAGTTTCACAGTTCAGAAAATCAATGGTAGTCCTCAAACTCCTTATGATTATAAACCTGCAACTTATTTACCTGAAATTGATAAAAAAGTTAAGACTGTTTCCAAAAAAACTGGTGAGAAATTAGTTTTTTCAACTTGTAAAAAATGATTGTCTGAATCAGGATTAACAAGAAGACACCTCGTTCCCAACGGCTACGTTTCATCGTTATACACAAGTCAAATTTTGCTGAATGTAGGGTGGATAAGCGAAGCGTCATCCACCTGTTATATGTGGTTTGGTGTATGACGCTACCGCTTATACACCCTACAATAAAATCAAGTACTTAAATACTTGTGTATAACGATGATACGGCACGGCTTTCTCATAAAAAATAACGTGATAAATCAATAAATTACAAAATTTGCCGTAGAGATTCTCATAGAATGAATGTACGTAAATAATAACAAAACAATGACTTACGCATTAAATTTTACTTCA
>JAUCGL010000063.1 GCA_030378105.1 Candidatus Halobeggiatoa sp. HSG11
AGCAATATTACCTTCTGCTGGAATTGTATTAAGAGCCACTAAAGTTTTTTCAAATTTAGCTCTATCTCCAGCTAAACCGCCAGTTTTTTTGTAGACTTTCCACTGTTTTCAAATAATATTTAAAACTTGATAGTCGAATATTATAAATTAAGATAACTTGACCATCTTAAATAAATGGTCAAAATATTGCAGGATTAGCAAAATGATTTACCAAACATTAAAAAAATATGGGTAACTTGATGTGTTCAACGGTAAAAATAACAAATATCGAGAATTAACTTTAATTACAGTATTATTAGGTATTATTCAAGGAGTTATTCTCAATATAGCCTTTGTTTACATTGCACTAAAGATCGGTTTTTCAGTTGGTGGTTCTGCTATTGCTGCTATTATTGGTTACGTATTTTTACGTGGAATATTACGTGAAGGTACTATAGTTGAAAATAATATTAACCAAACTATTGCATCAGGTATTAACTCGACCGGAACTGGGGTTGCTTTTGTCTTACCTACTTTATTTCTACTAAGCGTCCAAAATCAAAATTTAGTGATTTCACTGTGGCCTTTACTATTAGCTGGAATAGGAGGAGCTATTTTAGGGGTTGTAGTTATCATTCCATTACGTAAGCAATTGATAGAAATAGAACGTTTACGCTTTCCAACTGGAGTAGCAGTAGCAACTATAATTCGTTCTGGTTCGGTAACTGGATTTAACAAGGCTAAATTACTCGGAATTGGTCTATTAATAAGTGTTACTTGGAAATTATTAATGATTTCACAGTGGCTAGAAATACCAGGAATTTTAGAAAATGAGGAACTTAATTTTAGCTTTGGAGTTTTGCCAGCTTATCTAACTCCAGCAATTTATCTATCAACTTTAAATTTTGCTGCTGGTTTACTGTCAGGAAGAGCCGGTTTACCATTTTTCTTGGGAGGAATTTTAGCATGGTGGATAGTTTCTCCGGTTTCAGTCTTTTTTGCTTGGACACCTGAATTAAATGGTAAGGAATTAGTAGATTTCATCTATAGTCAAATGTTGCGACCACTGGGAATTGGAGTATTAATTGGGGCAGCTTTTATGGAAGTCATCCTCAATTTTTCAGCAGTCAAAGGAGCTATTCATTCTCTTATAGCAGCTTCTCGTAGTAATAATAAATCTTGTAAAGATGAATTATCATTTTCAGTATTAGTAACTGGTGGAGTAGTAGCCATTTTTTTCTTTTTTATTGCTGCTTGGAGTGTAGTAGGTGTATCAATAGGTCAAGCAATATTAGTTGCTATGTTGGGTAGTTTATGGTTAGGATTAGCTGGATTGATTGTAGCACAATGTACTGGTTTAACTGATATTTCTCCAGTTTCAGGAATTGCATTAATTTCTGTAACAATGATGATGTTTGCACTTAATGGTAATGTTGCAGCAGCTATGTTGGTGACTTTGGCAATTGCTGTTGCTATAGGTCAAAGTGCTGATATGATGCAGGATTTAAAAACTGGTTTTATGGTTGGTAGCCGACCATTATTACAACAAATTATGCAGCTAACCACTTCTTGGTTAGGAGTAATTATAGCTTGTATTGTTATTTATATACTTTGGCACGGTGGTCCTGGTGGACAAGGTGGATTTGGTCCCAATACCGACTTACCAGCTCCGCAAGCAACTGTATTGATGAGTGTTGTTGAAGCAGTGCAAAGTAATACTGTTCCGGTAGATAAATTTATATTGGGAGGAATAATTGGAGTTATACTTGGAACAGCACCAGTAGCAGGAATGGGAGTTTTAGTTGGTTTAGCCATGTATTTACCACTTGCTATAACTTTAGGTTATGGGTTTGGTTGTTTGACTCAGATGGCAATTGTTAAGAAAAAAGGTGAAGTATTTGCAGAAAATAAAATAGTACCACTTGCCGCTGGATTAATCATTGGTGAAGCACTTATGGATGTTGGACATGTGGTGTTTAAAATATTCCTGTAGGTTATGATATGCGTACATTAGGTTTGTTATTAGGTTTGTTATTATTTTTGGTTGGTATCATCTCAGCATTAATAACTGCTGCTAAATTACCAATTATTAATACAAATTGGTCAGATATGCTACTGTTGTATAGTATATCAATTTTTTTTGCATGTATTGGTTTGTTAATTTACTATAAATTTCAATCATTACAAAGTATTACTGATAATTCTTCGTGTGTTCTATGCTCCAATATTGCAGAACAATTGCAAAAATTAATATCCGAATTGAATAAATTAGAAACTGAAATTTTTACTCTTGAAGCAGTAGAAATTACCAATAGAATAAATATTTTATTAAATAATTATGTACTACCTTGTTCCGCCGCTAGACAAGAAATAACAGAATTGTTGGGCCATTATCAAGGCTCTGAAGTTTTAATTTCTATTGCTAATGGTGAACGCTTGTTAAATCGAATTTGTTCAGCGGCTAGTGATGAAAAAATCCAAGAAATTTATATAATCTATCCAAAAGTTTTATTTCACTTTGAAGAAGCCTATTGTAAATGTATTCATTATCAGACCTGTTTACTAAATTCTCAACAAAAATGTTAAAATATAAAACGTTTCACAAGAATTATTTTACTATAAATAAAACTAATAGAGGTAATTATGAAGATTGAACAGCGACATTGGACAGCAGATGATGATTGGGAATTAACCGTTGATGCAAATGTTGGAAAAACCGCAAATTTAGTGCTTGTATTTGGTACTAGAGAGGTAATCCTATCTCAATATGATGCAATTAAAGATTTTTATCCAGATGCTATTATAACATTTGCTACTACTGCTGGTGAAATCATAGATACATTTGTTTATGATGACACGATAACCACCACTGCAATTAACTTTGAGCATACCAAGTTAAAAAGTAGTACGTTAAATATCAAAGATGTACAGGATAGTTTAACTGCTGGTAAAAAATTAGCAGAATCATTACCACAAGAAGATTTAGTTCATGTTTTTGTACTATCAGATGGACATTCAGTCAATGGCAGTGATTTAGTTAAAGGATTAAGTGAGATTTTGCCAAAAAATATTTCCATAACTGGCGGTTTAGCTGGAGATGGAGCTAAATTTGAAAAAACTTTAGTGGCTCTTAATACAATTCCAGCAGAAGGTAATATTGCTTTAGTTGGATTTTATGGAGATAGGTTAAAAGTTGGATACGGTTCAATGGGCGGTTGGGACTCATTTGGTCCAGAAAGAATAATAACTCGTGCCGAAGGCAATGTTTTATATGAATTAGATAATCAATCGGCCTTGAAACTATACAAGGAATATTTAGGTGCTCAAGCAGATGGTTTACCTTCAACTGGCTTGTTATTTCCTTTAAGTATTTGGACAGAAGAAGGTGAAGAACCTTTGGTAAGAACTATTTTATCCGTTGATGAAGAAAACCAAAGTATGACTTTTGCTGGTGATGTACCAACTGGATTTCATGCCAGATTGATGAGAGCTAACTTTGATCGTTTAGTTGCAGGAGCGTCAACGGCTGCTGAAAAAATTGATGCTTCAAATCCTGATTTGGCTATTTTAATAAGTTGTGTGGGAAGAAAATTAGTTCTAGCCCAACGAATTGAAGAAGAAATAGAAGGAGTAAGAGATATTTTGGGAGAAGATACTGTACTAACTGGATTTTATTCTTATGGTGAAATTTCTCCATTTACTGCGACTTCAGAAGCTATGTGTAAATTGCATAATCAAACCATGACAATTACCACGTTTTCTGAACAGTAAGTCTTAATTTAGAATCTATAGACATTCATTAAGATACATTTGTGTGAAACCTGCGAGGTTTTGGAAACCTCGTAGGTTTTAAGTGAAATTATTTATCTGAAAAAGTATACAACTGGTGTTTATCAAGGCTTAACTCGTGAGACTGCTTTATCAATTGAAGGAAAGTTAAGCAATATAGGTCCAAAACATTTTATGAGTTAGTTAAATTATTGGAAGTAAATGAAACTAGTTTTAATAAAGCTGCTACTGATATACTATCCAAATATACTTACAAACTTCCGGGATATTTCACTAAATTATCAAAACTGAAATTCCATACAAGAAACAAAATTAATACTAAACCACAGATTATTAATTCTATATCATTTGCAGATAGATTACACAAGCAACATCAAATCAGAATCATACAACTGAAAAAAGGTTGGTATCAACAACTTAAAATTAAACACAATGCACCATAAACTTTTACAACGGCAGATAAAAAAATTTCTTAGAAAATCTCCAGAGACTTCTCCAGCAATAGAAAAATTATTTAAAGCTGTCAGTGACTCTTATGAACATTATGATAAAGATAGGTCATTGTTAGAACATTCATTGGAACTTAGTTCTAAGGAATTATATATAGCTAATCAAAAGATAAAAAATGCTTTGCAACAGACCAAAGGGCAATTAGTTCAATCAGAAAAAATGGCAGTATTAGGCCAATTAATTGCAGGAATAGCTCATGAAATAAATACTCCGGCTGGAGCGATTAAGAGTGCTATTGGTGAGGTAGAGGAAGATTATTTAAAAGTTTTGGAACAAGTAATTAATTTGTTAGAAACCTTAACTCCAGAAGCACGTATGTTATATATAAAAGCTACTAAAGCAGTTTTTACTACCGATAAAAATATTTCAACTAAAGAACGTCGTAAAGTTGCTCGTAAAATAACTAGAACATTAGATGAACATGACATTGAAGATGCGAATGAGGTTGGAAAAGATTTAGCTTTGATTGGTTTATCACCACCGGATGTTGATGAATTAATTCCTTTATTAAAAACTACAAATATTGATGAAATTCAACAATCTTTACGTCAATTTGGAACTAGTCAAATCCACGTTAGGGATATTAAAATAGCTATTGATAGAATTGCCAAAATAGTTAAAGCACTGAAACATTATTCACATATAGATGATAGTAATTTAACGTTCACTAGTTTACAAGAAGATTTAGACAACACTTTAATTATTTTACATAATCAAATAAAACATGGTGTTATAGTTTATAAAGAATATGATGAAATTCCACCATTTCGATGTTATGCTGACTTATTGAATCAAGTTTGGACAAATTTAATCTACAATTCCGTACAAGCTATGAATGCTCAAGGGGAAATTTTTGTGAGGTTGAAAAAGATTGATGATGAAGTAATAGTAGAAATAGAAGACAATGGGCCTGGTATTTCAGAAGATGTGCAGCATAAAATTTTTGAATCTAATTTTACTACCAAATCAAAAGGTGAAGGCACTGGACTTGGATTGAGTATTTGTCAAGAATTAATCCAAAAACATCAAGGAAAAATAGAAGTTGAATCACAACCGGGTAGGACTTGTTTTAAAGTTGTTTTACCTTTTGACCCTAAATATTTAGACGCAATTAGCTAAAAGGATAAAGAAATGAAAAAACCAGTAATTATTTGTGTTGATGATGAACAAATGATTCTCAATTCATTAAATGCTCAATTAAGAAATCAATTTGGCAAACGGTTTGTTTATGAATTTGCTGAAGGTGGGGAAGAAGCATTAGAGTTGTTCGATGAATTAGTCGAAGATGGCTATGAAATAGTTATGCTTATTTCTGACCAAATAATGCCCGGCATGACCGGTGATCAATTGTTGGTTAATGTGCATGAAAAATACCCTAAACCAATCAAAGTGTTATTAACTGGCCAAGCTTCTTTAAATTCAGCAGTCAATGCGATAAATAACGCTAATTTATATCGATATTTAAACAAACCTTGGGATAGGGAAGATTTTTTATTAACGGTTGAAAAAGGAATTCAGCAATATTATTTGTTAGATAGTTTAGAGAAACAAGTTGATGTTTTTAGTAAGTTTGTTCCTAAGCAATTTTTAGAACATTTATCTATTAAAAATTATGAAGATATTTGTGATAGTGAAGCAAAACAACTTCATCTATCAGTTTTATTTGCAGACATTCGTAAATTTACCTCTCTATCAGAAACAATGTCTCCCAAAGAGGTATTTACATTGCTTAACAAATATTTCTGTTGTATGGCTGAAACAATAGAACAACATCATGGTTTTATTGATAAATTTATGGGTGATGGTATTATGGCATTGTTTACTCGTTCAATATCAGATTCGCTTAAAGCTGCTATAGGGATGCAACAAAAACTATGCGATTGCCAAAAAACAATTGCACAACCAGTTAAAATAGGAATTGGAATTAACACTGGAGATTTACTATTAGGTACAGTTGGTTCCGATAAACGAATTGATAGTACTGTTGTGGGTGATGCGGTGAATATCGCTTCTCGGATGGAAAATTTAACTAAATACTATGGGACTGATATTATAATTTCTGAATCTAGTTATGAAGCATTAGATTCTCCTAGTGAGTTTAAAATTCGAGAATTAGATTTTGTACGAGTATATGGGAAAGAACAGCCAACTAAAATTTATGAAGTTTTTAATACGGAATCAGATAATCATAGCAAAATTAAGCTATTGCCTATTTTTACAGAGATGTTAGAACTATATCGACAACAAGAATGGGATAAAACAATTGATTGTTTGGATGAATGTCTTAAAATTTGTCCAGATGACACTGTGAGTCGTTTATATATGGAACGTTGTCATGAGTTTAAATTAAATCCACCGCCTAGCGTTTGGGATGGCAGTTTTAATATTGGCAAAAGTGAATAATTAATGTCACCAACATTATAACCTCATCGTTATACACAAGTATTTAAGTACTTGAAATGAAAATATATTATGTATAGTGGGTAGGAACGAAGTGGAAACCCACCGAACCTTCAAAATGATGGATTTCATTTTATCCACTCTACATTTAATTTGGATTTCGGGAAATCTACTTCGTTTCATTCCCGAAATAACTATCAAATATATGTTGAAGGATGCCATAAATTTTCTCGTAAAATCTTTGCGAAACCCATCATCTCTTGCAGTGTTTGGCTTTCTTAACTGACTCTTTATCCCCTACCAAAAAGTTTCTATTCCTAACATCATATTAAATTTTGGTTGATAAATAGTAGGCATATAAGGGCCACTTTGACCAAACAATCCGCCATGTTCAATATCATTATTTAATATATTTTCAAATTTGGCAAAGAGTTTAGTATGATTAAATAGGTTATAGGACAAAAAAGCATTAAGCAAAGTATAACCGGGTTGTTTTTTGTCTCCCAGATACAGAGAATTACTTATACTTGTGTTCACATCACCAACCCATTTCAACTTGGTAGTAACCGTTAGCTTTTCCCAAACATTTAAGGTAGCACCAACGCCTATCTTGTGTTTTGATATTCTTGGCAAATCTCTTTTTACCCCATTTAATTCAAAGGTGCTATCAACATAGCTATAATTTAAAAATCCGGTTAATGACTTGTTTAAGACAGCATCTAATTTCAAATCAAATCCTTTTGCAATTTGAGAACCGATATTAGTGTTTTGTAAAACGGTAGTATAATTTTTCACTGTTTTATCAGAACGAGTGCGGAAAACCAAATTTGATAACTCATTGTAATAAATCGAAGCATTCAATATAATATTTTCTTGAATTTTTTGAATAATACTTAATTCATAGGTTTTTAGTTCTTGATTATCTAGGTCTTCGTTAGGTATCATAATGACTCCAGCAGTTGGCACTATAAATTGTTCATAATTGAAAAATAGTGATGGAGCTTGAAATGCAGTACCATAAAGAAGCTTTAACGTAGTGTCTTTTGTAGGTTCATACACCAGCCCTCCTCTTGGGTTAAAGCTATTTGTATTAACATCTGAGTAATCATAACGAATGCCAGCATAAGCAGTTAAATGTTCATAAATAGGAATAGTAAATTGAGCAAATCCGGCACTACGATTTTCTCTTAAAGTAAGTTCCTGCCTGATTCTATCAGCATTATCACCCTCAAACTTAACAGAATTCCCCGTACCAAACACTTCATCATTTGCATAAGGCGGGATACTTTTGGTATGTTCTGTTTCTAATCCGGCAACCAGTTGAACATCGTTGCTAAAGTCATGGGTTAAAACCATATTTCCTTTGAAAGTTTTATCTTGACCAGTGAAATATTGGACTACAGAGGCTTTCTTGAATTTTGAATCCGGATTCTGGTTGTGTTCAGTATAGGAGAGATCAAAGTTAATTTGAGTATTGTCTTGGAATTGCCATTTATAATTCCCCCATAAAATGTTAGTGGTCAGTTTCCATATATTATCACTTGTCATTTGATAAACTGTGGGGATAAGACTTAATCCATTAGCCTCATTAAATCTTTGTTGAAAAAAACCAAATGCAAAATCTTGGTATTTAACATTGAGGTTTATATTGTGATCTTTAATGGGTTGTGAAAAGTTTTCTACATTATTATAAGCAATGTCTCTATGGGTAAGGTCTATGCCTTCTGAGCTAAAAATTCTCCCTGACAAAGTAACCAAACCCTTGCCAGCAAGAAAAGGAAAATGTCCTGTGACTGCCGAATCAGTGGTATCAAAGCTACCTTTACTTATGTAACCTGTCCCAGTGATTGCTTCAGGATTTTCTTTTTTAGTGGTGATAATATTGATTATTGCAGAAAAAGCATCTGCTCCAAAAACAACTGAAGCTGGACCATAAACGATCTCAATTTGTTCAGCGTAATAGATTGGTAGGGAGTTGCCTGTTGACAAAAATGTGCCTTGATAGGGATTAACTCGATGCCCATCCATTAAAACTAAAAAACGATCATTACCATCAATACCTCTGATTGTGTAGAATTCACCAAAACGGCCTGCGGTTTCAACAATATCAAAACCCGGCAGATCACGTAACACATCAACTAAATCTTTATAGCCTCGCTCTTTTATTCTCCTTTGGTTTATCACAACTACTGTAGCTGGTGCTTTTCTAGCGTTTTGGCTAGTTCTGCTAATAGACCAAACATCAATTTCAATATTGAGAAGTTCTCCCAGTGAAATACCCTCTAAAATGTCTGTTTCTTCATTTTCAACTAGAGATTCTTTATCAGATACTTGTGATATACATATTTGAGAATACCCAATCATCCCAATAAGTAAGAATAACATTATAATTTTTTTAACAGAGTTACTGTACTGTATTATGCTGTTAAACATGGTTTATATTTCCTGTTTAGTTTCTGACTTTCTCTATTTTCTCATTTCCAATATCTTTGAACACAAAATACCGCAAAAGACATTTCTAAAGACGTTGGGAACGAGAAAACAATATTTATCGAAATATCGTTCCCAAACTCTTGTTTGGGAACGCAATGTCAAGAAGCTCCGCTTCGTCGTTAATAATGATATATCTTACCTCAATTCAAAGCAGAGCTTTAACGGCATTGTGTTTCCAAACGGGAGTTTGGGAGCAATAATAAGTTATAACTATATAATTTACAAAAAATAATATTTTTTAGCTTTTGTCAATGCGTAAGTCCTATATTATATTTTATTTCAAGATAAATCAAACTATTTGGGTATCTTAATCTATCCTTTATGGTTTTTCCTAATTTTTTGAAAAAGATTGCGAAATAGCCAGATAATTTCATTGAGGCAGAAAGTCATCAAGCATGAACCACATATTTTTATTGATATAACCTTGCAACCAAAGCTCGGACACACCAACAGCTCTTGCAATTCCAGTAAAAGGATTTTTTTCCTCCACAATATATTTATCAATTAACTCTTTCTTTTACTTAAAAATTTTGTTTTTTGGAGTTTAAAATAAATGAATTTCCCTTAACATAAAGGAGGGAATAGTGAGCTATACAAACAGGAAATGCTATAATGCTTGTATAAAATTCAAATTTTGAACCTTAATAGAAAATTATGTTACTATAATTCCTTAAAATCCTTCAAATAACAAAATAACTCATAGAAAAAAATCCACATATGTGGCAACAACGAATCTTTAACCTATTATTATTCTTTTGTATTATTACTTTATTAGCAATTGTATTGTTGGTATATGTTGAACATAACGAAACCAACCAAACTGAAAATGAAGCTAGACATTTAATACAACAAGAGTTATCAATTGCTGTTCGGAAAATTAATAATGAATTACGAAACTTATACTCGGTTGCTAACTCCTTAGCACAAGAACTTAGTTCCGGAGAATTACAACGTTCTGCAATAAATGCTCGTTTAACAGAAATAATGGCAATAACTCCTTATTTATCAGGGATTGGAGTTGCATATATTCCTTATGTAAACACGCCTCAAGAACGCCGTCAGTCACCTTATTATCTTAGCAAAGAATCCAATGGAACTTTAATTCAGCCGTTTACCATTCCATGTGCTTTAGTTAATAACATCTCTAAATGTGTTATTTTTATAGAATATTCACTCGAAAACATTCAAAAGTTACCAACTCTTAAAAATTTAGGCAAAAGAATTTCACTGTTGAGTACGGATAACTTAGCTAAAATAGGCCATCAGTTTATTATTTCTAAACATGGCGATATTATAACTTATCCAATTTCCAATAATATTAATGCTAATAAAAATATTTTTGAAATGGCTCAAAACGATAAAATACTTAAAGAATTGGCGAAATCGGCAGTTCACAACAAAAGTGGATTTGTAGAGTATTTTAATAAAACTATTGGTCAAAATTTATGGATATTTTATCAGCCAATTCCAACTACAGAATGGTCAATGTTTACTGTGCTACTTAAGGATAGTTTCATCGATCCAACTGCATCATGGCGACTGTGGATTGATCTTGGAATTATTACCTTTTTAGTGTTTTTATTTTCTCTAATTTTACGAGTTGACACTGGGAATGGTTTTGATTTATGGGTGGCCTCGTTTGTAACTTCACTATTATTTTTAGTAAGTTTATACGTTGTATGGGATTTTATTGAAACTAGCCCAGTTATTTCTAATAAAAATCCAGAACAAACTATCATTGTTAGTCCAGAAAATTTAGATAGTTATTTTGATTACGCATCAGTAGATAAACTTACGCCAATTCCTACTGAGGTGGTCATTGAATATTTGGAATTTAATGAAAATGATGCGATAAATATTGCTGGTTATGTTAAACAACAGTATAAGTCTGAAATTCATAATGACATTGTTAGAGGTTTTACCTTACCTCAAGCGACATTCACTAAAATTAAAATAATTGATCATTATCTGACCGATCAAACTGAAACTATAAGGTGGAGTTTTACTGCCTATATACCACAAGAGTTTGATTATTATCATTATCCACTTGACCGAAGAATGATAAATTTATTAGTTAAACATGCTGATGAAAATGCCATAGTCACCCCTAATTTTTACCCAAACATGAATCCAAGTTCGCATCCGGGGGTTGAACAGTTAAGTTTTTTACGTGATTGGAATGTGCATAGTAGTTTTTTTAACTATCAAAACAATAAGAATCCAGATTTTTATCTAACTATAGTGCTACAAAGAGATTTATTAAATCCATTTGTATATCATATATTGCCTCTTATTGTTGTATTAGTTATGTTATTTACCATTTCATTATTGATGGGGCAAATTGAAACTTATTTTAATGTGATTCCGCCTTTAACTGCATTATTCATAGGCACTGTGCTTTCTCACATTGGATTACGGCAAAATATTTCTATGTGGGTTATTCTCTACGGTGAATATTTTTATGTGTTTACCTATACCGCAATTTTATCGGTTTTAATAAACTTTTATCTATTTGATAATCATAAAGAATTTAAAGCATTACAGTATAAAAAAGGTTTAGTATCCAAGATATTATTTTTTCCGATAGTTTTGGGAGAGATATTAAGCATAATGTTATGGATGTTTATTTTTTGATAAGGAGTTTCGCAGGGATTTCATGACATTCACGGAACATTCGTATATAGTTGCCTCACTGCCATTAAGTTAAGGGTTGTTAGAAAACAAATTTTTACGTTTCAAATAATTAGCTTGATGGCGTGTAGAACGTTTTTTCGAGAAACTTTAAAGCATTATTATACCTTCATTGTAGGGGCGAATCTATGTATTCGCCCTCTCATCTATGATGTATTCACTCTCCAATCCTTGCAGCATTAAGTCTCAATTAAATAGAAACTTTCAACGGTGACTTACGGTGCATTAATACCCATTCTCCATCTTCTTTCAAAACCTCAGTACCAACTTCAAACAGTATCTGTTCCGCAGTATAATTGGATTGGGTATCAGAGGAAACTTCTTCTAATTTTTGATGAGCTACAGCAAATAACTCCGCCATCCGTCGATATTGTTTAACCTCCTCTTCAAGAGCTATTTTCTCAACATAATGATGTAACAAAGCACCGGTTGCAGGAAAGAGTGCTATCAATAAAATCAATATGTTATGCCAAAATGGATGAGCTTGTAAAACAGAATAATTCCATAACCATTCTCCAAACATATGATCTGTCCACATAGTTATCATCAATATAACCCCCAAACTAAACAACCCAGTTATTATTCTATTTAAATAACGAGTTGTATGCTCTTTTTGCTTGGCTATTTTAGCAAACCAATCTTTTTCATACATTATCCAACGATTATGTACTACATCAAGAGTTTGTTGATAATCTAACCAATCGTAAAAATTCAAAGCCCGAATTCCATCCCTTATCCAGCCTAATTCTTGTCGCTGATTACGCAAATAATGATCCGAAACTGAATGATTTAAACCACTTAAATGCCAAAAAATTTGTACTCGCAAACCTTCAGCGAGGGTACGATAATCTAATACTTTAGTGTGATAACGCCGCCAACCGACAAAACCCACTGTCAATGAACTGCAAATAAACAAAATTGCGTAGATTCCTAAAGCTAAAGGTTGCTCATGATCAATACTTGAATACCAACCATAAAAAATCACCATAAAAAAAGCCATAGTTAATACACTTAAACTTAAGCGTTTAACCAAAATCTGAAAATGTTTAGCTAAATCATTGGCAGAACCAAAAACTCCTAATAAATTTTGAAACCCGGGAGCTAAATCTGGTAATGCTTCTTGCAATTTAGGGGGAAGTAGATGTTTCTGAGTAGCTTGCGAATAAGCTATATTTTGCTTAACATCCAAATTAAATTGGTCTAAGCTAGTCAATTCAGGAACTAACAAAGTCTCTAAGTCACTACTATCTTTATTATTAGGTAACAATATCTTTATATCACCAACTGTGTATTCAGGTTTACTACTTCTTGCAGTTACGATTTGGCAGACTGGCCCCATATCAGCTATATCTAAAGCATTTTTGGGAGGATGATATTCTTTAGGCAAACCCTTCATATAACCAGTACGTTTAAATTGTACCACTTGAGCAGTACCAGCCATTTTATCCAGTGGAACACCGTCCCATAAAGCTATTAAAATATGACTGTGCCTAGCTATAAAAGCTCCAACTAAAGCATATTGCTGATTACGGTTATCACCATGTTCGATAATATTAGTTTCAGTATTACCTTCCACCAATGGCAAAGTAAATACTTGACTTGCTTGTTTTAACAAATCCCTAAAATTTTGCTTAGACTGATTATCAAAATCTTGTTCATAAATAGCTTGTGGCATTGGAAGTGGCACAATTAATTGAATTTTTTCTTCCAACGCAACTTCAGCAACCAGACTGTCCGCACCTTCAGCAAGTGGAGATAATAATTGTAAAGGGGTATTTGGACAATGCTGTTGTAAAAGTTTAAAAACTTTACGAACTTGTTCACGTAGCAGTTCTAAATCTTCTGCTTGTGGATCACGGTGTCCAGTTATACCGAAAGTTAAAGGTATTGTATTCATATTATGATAATTGCTCCCTTTCCCCAAAATTAAGAAAAAATAGATTTCAAAAAAGAGAGCATTTTTGATGGATTAAAAAGAAGATAAACCTTGATGTTTACCAGTATTGATAACAGTATGGCTAAATGTTCATTATGAGAAGTTCTTTAATTATAAAAAATGCCTATAGCACAGGACTATTAACAGCCTTAAATCCATCTTCACGTAACCTACAAGCATCGCACAAACCACAGGCATGACCTTCCGCATCTGGTTGATAACAAGAAATTGTCATACTGTAATCTACCCCTAAACTTAATCCTTGTTGAATAATTTCAGCTTTACTTAGGTTTATCAAAGGAGTATGTATTTTAAAATCATGTCCTTCAACTCCAGATTTAGTTGCAAGATTGGCTAATTTTTCAAAAGCAGCAATGAATTCTGGACGGCAATCAGGATAACCAGAATAATCTATAGCATTAACTCCAATAAATAAATCATAAGCCGATAATACTTCCGCCCAGCCTAAAGCTAATGATAAAAATACAGTATTCCGAGCTGGAACATAAGTTATTGGAATATCTTGAGATAATCCATTAACAGGAACCTCAATATTGGTATCCGTCAATGCCGAACCACCAATACTATCCAAGTTAAGATGAATAAATTTATGTTCTATAACTCCAATATTTTCCGCTACTTGTTGAGCGGCTTGTAATTCAATTTTATGGCGTTGACCATAGTCGAAACTCAAAGCATAACAAGCGTAACCTTGAGATTTAGCTATAGCCAAAGTAGTAGCGGAATCTAATCCCCCGGAAACTAATACAATAGCTCTTTTTGTCGTCATTCAGCTTCTTTATTTGGTTGAACTTCTTCCTGAGAAGATGAGGTAGTATTTTTATTAATAAATTCTTGCCAAAATTGATTAGCGTACAATTCCAAAGTTTTATTCACTTCGTTATTAAATTGACCATTAAGAAAAATTTTTACTTCATTTTCAATTAATTCTGTAGATGCAGGATTAAGCTTGGCTTCTTTTAACTGTCCTTCCAGTTTATTAATCCGAACCCGCAATTGTTTTAATTCAACTTTTAACATTTCTACTTCTTCCTTATTCATGTAGGAAGTTGTAGTCATGGGTTGTTCAAAAAAATGTTTCTTTCCTAACATTGGTTTGAATTTTTGATTCCATAATAATCTTATTTTTCTGGAAATTTTCTTATTTCTATAAATAAATATCGCAACAATTAATAATATAAATACCCACCAATATTTACCAAAAAAGCCATCTTCAGTTGGTTCTTGGCCTATTACTTCTGTTGTTAGCAATTTGTTGAACCAAGTCCTAAAATATTCGTGTAGCTCGCCATATTTATCTTCTGGTGTAGTTGCATGTTGGGCAAGTGGAGTTAGTTCTTTTTCAACATTTAACCAAGTTTTCAATTGCTCAATATCATTCGTTGGAGCTTCGTTAGGTTTAATAAAATAGGAAAGAGCTTGCTTATACTCATCTTTTTCCATAAGTTCAGAGTCGAAATAATGTAATCTATACACATGATAATTATTGTTTTTCCACTGCCAAGATTCACTGGTGTTTCTTTTCAGAACTAAAAAACGCATTAAGTTTGGGTCCGGATAACCAAGTGGCTCTTCTTTTTTCATGCGAACTATAATGGGCTGTAATCTTTTTTTGCGGACATCAGACCAAGTTTTGGAAATATTTGCCCAAGAACTGAAAGAATTACGTTCATTTAAAATATTTCTGGCATAAATTTTAACACCTCCGGCCGGATCATCAACAAATTGAAATTCTCCCCATACCGCATTCCACCAGCTAGTTAATGTGTTTTGTGATGATTCTGATAGCATTATTATTTGGAAGCGATATAAACCGGGAACTATTTTTTCATTGTGATAAAAATGCTGCCAATCATCAGTCCCAGTTGGCTTGTGCATAACAAAAGTATAAAAAGTTGTATCCGCATAGCTTAGGTTAAAACTTAAGCATAACAATATGGTAACAATAATTTTTTTCATAATTTTTCCTATTTAAATAAATGTTAATTCATTTGGTTAGTTATACTATCAAAAAAACTAAACAATATTTGCATACTATTTAATGACTTAATATCCAAATTTGTTCTATTTTTTAATTCTTCAATATAATGTGGTTTATGTACTTCTCGTGGATTTGATTTACTATATCTTATATTTTTTGCTTTCAACATGGTTTTCAAATAGTTAAAATGAAAAACCGCATTTGTTTCATTATAATTATTAGGTTTTACCATTAGTTCCGGATCATATTTAGAAGTATCATAATGATTGGAATAAGAAGCACATTCAGCATTGGGTGGAGTTCTTGTATATATTTTTCTATTTCCTAAAAACCAAGTTTCCATGCAAACAACTTGTGGAATTATTATCAGTTTACAATTACTTAATATGATATTATTTTCTTTAATAAACTGTTCAACTTCCACAATTTTCTTTTCAGATGTCATATCATCAGTATCAATAACTAATACCAAAAAGTTAAAATTACCTATGGTATTAACATCATCTACTGAAGCAACTAAATGATTATCAAGAATACTCGGAAAACCATTTCCACTTATTAAATAGTAAGTATTGTTAGTTATTGCTGATGGTTCACTAACTCTTTCCAATTTTGGTATCAAATAAGACAGCCATTTTGGATAAACTTTACGCTCAGTTTTTCCCTCAACTAAAAAATATATATTCAAGTTTCAACTCCTTCAGAATATAAATCTAAATTCATTAGTTGGGTAAAAGCTTTATGTTTAGATTTATCAAAGCCAAATTCACTTACATCACGAGCCACCACTGCTCCAGCTTTTCTGGTTACTAGTTTCCAATGTGAATAATTGATATTGTTAATAATATATGGATGGTGACTAGTTATAATAAACTGCAAATCTCTTTCTGCCGATACAATACTACTTGTTATTTCATCTATACAATTTATCCCTAAACTGTTTTCAAATTCATCAATTAAGATAACACTTGAATCTGCACATAGATATAGTTCTGCTATATGTAATAACGTTCTTAGCATTCCAGAAGATATTTTTGTACCATAAATCCAATTAGTTACTCCTTTTTCCTTTATTTTTATAAATAACACATCCCTCAAAAAATGATGTATATATTTAGATTCTATAGGTGCTATTTTAACGTCTTCTATATAAGGAAAAATATCAGTAAATGCTTCTAAAATACTATTAAAAATATTCTGTTGATTAATAGAAAAAAGATATAACTTAATAAGCATATCTTCATTGCTTTCTCTAATTTTTTGCAATGTATTATATTCGGATAACTTGAATTCAACTTCCTTCTCATCAATTATACCAAGATCTTTTCTTGATAAAGATGTATTTTCTATATTGTTATCAAAGATAATTCTACTAAATTCTGTATAAATATCTTTTAATTGTTCTTCTTCCTTTAACAGTGAAATAATACTCTCATTTTGAGAAAGTTTTACAGTTTTAGTTCCATTAAAAATAATTCCATCAATATTTCTATCTATAATAATTTCATTATTAATATGTAATTTTTCTGTTTTAATTTTTGCTTTGTCTTTATCATCAATTTCAGGGATAAAAATAATATCTTCTATGTTCAAATCAAAACCATCATTTTCAAATTCTCCTTCCCATTGGTATTTATTTCCATTTTTAGTAGAAAAATCAATAAACCATTTAACTCCATTCAAAGATTCTCCTTTGGAAATTTTTTTCAAATCTAAAATAGATTTCAATATTCTAGTTTTCCCAACTCCAGAAGCACCAACCAATAACGTTAAATTATCGAACGATATTGGTTTTAATTCCCAACCAGTAGATGTATTTTTATAAGATAAAGTATTTATTTTCATAGTTTATTTATTGCCCCCAAGTATTACTTGAGGACACTGCTTTTTTAAGCTTTAGAACTAAAATAATCCTTAGTTAATTTAAAAATCACTGGGCTTAACAATATCAATGCAATTAAATTAGGTATAGCCATCAATGCGTTAAGCGTATCTGCAACTAACCAAATAAACTCCAAATTACTCACCGCACCAACTGGGATAACAACTACCCATAATAACCTAAATGGAGTTATGGATTTGAACCCGAAGATATATTGTACACATTTTTCGCCATAAAAACTCCAACCTAACAAAGTGGTAAAAGCAAATATAGCTGAACCAAAAGCAACTATATAAGCACCAAAATTTGGCAATCCTTTCTCAAAAGCTGCTGATGACAAAGATGCACCAGTTAAATCTCCACCCATCCAAGCTCCAGAAATAATAATAACCAGACCGGTGATAGTACAAACAATAATTGTATCAATAAATGTTTCCAACATTGCTATAACACCTTGTTTAACTGGACTATTAGTTTTGGCGGTAGCCTGTGCTATCGGAGCACTTCCCAAACCAGCTTCATTAGAAAATACTCCTCTAGCAACACCAAAACGAATTGCAGCCCAAACCGTAGCTCCAGCAGCACCACCAACTGCGGACATTGGAGTAAAAGCATGAGTGAAAATTAAATTAAAAGCTTGCGGAATTTCAGAAGCATTAAGGACTAAAATAACAATTCCACCAGCAACATAAGCAATTCCCATAAATGGTACTAAAATAGAGGCAATTTTTCCAATCCGTTGAATACCGCCAATCAATACCATTCCCACAAGTACTGCTAATACTATTCCGGTAACTACGGTTGGTACTCCAAACTCCGAGTTCAATACATCGGCAACTGAATTAGCTTGTACAGTATTGCCGATTCCAAAACCGGCTATTGCTCCAAAAATAGCAAATGTCATTCCTAACCATGCCCAGCGTTTGGTTAAGCCATTTTTAATATAATACATTGGTCCACCAACATGATTGCCGGCTTCATCAGTCTCACGATAATGAACTGCACAAACAGCCTCGGAATATTTAGTCGCCATACCAACCAAAGCAGTACACCACATCCAAAACAATGCTCCCGGTCCACCAAGCACAATCGCCGTTGCGACCCCAGCAATATTACCAGTACCAATAGTTGCAGATAAAGATGTCATCAAAGCACTGAAAGGAGTTATATCCCCTTCTGAAGTACTTTTACGACCTTGCCAAAGCATCTTAATTCCGTAAAATAACTTACGAAATGGCACTAATTTCAGCCCAAGCATTAAATACAAGCCAGTTCCCAAAATAAGTATCAGCATGGCCGGACCCCAAACGATACTGTTAAGCTGGGTTATAAAATCACTTATAAGTTCCACATTATATCCTGTCTTAAAAATAAAATAGATAAAAGCTTATCATATAAGTAAAAATAAATACAAGATAATTTTGCTGTAATTATTCCATGTGTTCTTGCTAAAACAAATTTATATACATCAGTTAATTAAGTGTTAATAATATAAAAATTAATAAAATTCTCTATTTAAAGTAAAAATTATCTATATATAGCAATTATTAATTATAAATGGTTAATTATTAATTAAATTCTACAAAAATATCAATTATTTATTTTGTATTACTGTAATCTATTTAATCGGAAAATGCTATAACTCGACTATCAAGTTTTTATTATGATAATAAAATCCAAATTTAACTTAAACAATTTGATTACAACCGCAAGAAATAACCTCTACAAATAACCATATAACGTAGGGGCAATCCTTTATGGTTGACCTTAACGCAAATGGTATTGATATTTAACTGCATATTGTTTGATATTGTAGAGATGCAATGCTTGCGTCTAAAAAAACTTGATAGTTATATTAACATTTTAGTTTCTGGTACAATAAATGAAGACTGACTTAATTAATACCAAGTTTGTTAAAAAGCTTTCCGTGTAACTCTCATATTAAAAAAAACTGGAAAATGAAACATATTAAAATAGTTATAATTTTTTTGATATTAAGTTCTGTAATAAGTTCTAAAGGTTCATTTATTCTTAAAGCAGAAGCACAAAATATAGAAAATAAGGTTTATCCAGTTGATTCTTTTGTTAAAGATAACAGTTTAAAAAAGCAAACAATTAAACCTACATTAGATGAAAAAGTTGGTCAAATGTTAATTGTAGGATTTTATGGATTAACTGTTAATAATGAATCTTCCATTATAAAAGACATCAAAGAACATCATTTAGGAGGTGTTGTCCTTTATGATTACGATAATACTTCCGGGTTATATGAACGCAATATAAAATCTCCTAAACAGGTTAAGACTTTAACAAGTAAGTTACAAGCTGCTGCTAAAATCCCTTTACTAGTTGCTGTTGATCAAGAAGGTGGAATGGTGCAACGATTAAAAAAAGAATATGGTTTTCCAAATGTTTTTTCAGCACAATTTTTAGGTAAAAAAAATGATTTAAATCGAACTTATAAAGATGCAGAGACTATAGCTACCACTTTAAAAAATGTAGGTATTAATTTTAACTTTGCTCCAGTTGTTGATTTAAATATAAATCCAACTAGTCCAGCTATTGGTAATCTTAAACGCAGTTTTTCTGCTGACCCGGTAGTAGTTACCAACCATGCTGCTAAATTTATTGAGGCACATAGAACACATAAAGTGATAAATGCCCTCAAACATTTTCCCGGACATGGTAGCTCAACTGATGATTCTCATTTAGCAATAACGGATATAACTGATACTTGGAAAAATATTGAGCTTAAACCATATATTAAACTTATCAATGACGGTATGGTAGACGTTATTATGACAGCCCATGTTTTTAATAGAAATTTAGACCCAATGTTTCCGGCTACGCTTTCAAAAATTACTATTAATGGTTGGTTGCGTGGTAGTTTAAAATATAATGGGGTTATTATATCTGATGATATGCAAATGCAATCTATCCTTTCTTCATACAGTTTGGAAACAGCTATAAAAAAATCTATAGAGGCTGGAATTGATATTATATTGACATGTAATAATTCTCAATATGATAAAGGAGTTGTTGCACGTATGATTGATATTATTAAAACATCAGTTAGCGAGAAAAAAATTGATGAGTCTTATAATAGAATTATGCGACTTAAGAAAAAATGGCTGTACTGATTCTATTCAGATGGTTCGAGGATAATTCCAAAATACGATTATAGAGTGGATAAGCAGAATGTTATCACGCCTCTACAATACGGTAGGTAATTTTTTTAAATTTCAACTATAAAAATTGAACCTTTAGGATGGTTAGGATGAACAGAAATAATACCGCCATGAGCGTCAACAGCCATTTTACAAAATGTTAAACCTAACCCAACCTGTACAATACCTTGTTTTTTCAAATCTACTACTTCAAATTTTTCAAAAACTCGATTTCTATATTCTTCTGGAATGCCAGAACCTTGGTCAATAACCTGCATATATAAATGTGGCTTATTATCAGTATATTTGGTGGTTAAACTTAATGTCACCGTACTACCACTCGGTGAATATTGCAATGCATTAGCCAATAAATTACCAATAACTCGCCAAAACAAATTACGATCTAGCTGCATAGTAAATGATGGATTGGGCAAAACTAATTTTAATTCTATATTTTTTGAATTAGCGATAATACTAAAATGTTTTTCTGCTTCTAAAACTATTTTATTAATATCAACTGTAGTTGGATTCAAACGTAATTTGCTTTCTTCCATTTTTGCTAACATCAACATATCATTGACAAAAGAATCAAGCCTTTCTGCCGATAAACGGATCATTTCTAAATGTTTTTTTAGTTCTGCATCCTTAGTTTTTTCTTCCATTAATGTCGCATGTAGCAATACGGAAATAATCGGACTGGACATATCATGTACAATCATATTAGACAACTCTTCACGCATTTGTAACGTTGCCTGTAATTCATCATATTGTTTTTTTATGCGTAGCATGGAACGTACTCTGGCCCGTAATTCCAATGAGGTAACTGGTTTTTGCAAAAAGTCATCTGCACCAGCATCAATTCCTTGAGTCAAGGCTTTTTTGGTATCTAAAATAGTAACTAAAATTATTGGAATATTTTGAAATTGAGCATCTGTTTTAATCCGCCGACAAATTTCAAAACCATCCATTCCGGGCATCATTAAATCTAGAATAATTAAATCTGGCATTGTCCTAGCTAATTCAGTAAATATTTCCTTACCATCAGCCAACAATGTTATATCATAATTTTCTTGTCTAAGCATGGACTCTAGCTTTATACGCTGACTTTGCTCGTCATCAACAATCAAGATTTTGCTATGTGGTCTCATAATGCCCTTTTATTAGCTTATTTATTTGAGGAGATTAAAATTTATTTTCTATTAACAATAAAATATTGGAAATTTTGTTTTTAGTGCTTAAAAATAGTTGATAACATTAAATAATTATTTTAAATTTATATTATATTTTTAGATATATTAACAGGTTATTAAAAAAAGCTCAAAAAATATTTACAATGAAGGTTTATTTTAAATAACGCTCATTATAAATTATTATTGCTTAGTTATCTTAGATATAACGTTTAACAAATCTTCTGGGACAATCGGTTTGGTTATATATTTATCACAACCAACTTTAAAAGCATAATCACGGTCGTGTTCAATATTAGAACCGGATAAGGCTATAATTGGTTTAGTAAATTCTTTATCTCGTAGCTGTTGCACTGCGTTATAACCATCAAGTATTGGCATCTGCATATCCATTAAAATTATATCTGGTTTAGTTTGTAACGCCAGTTTAATAGCTTCTTGTCCATCACCTGCTGTCATAACTGTATAACCATCGTTTTCCAAATACAATTCTATTAAGCTTCGTAAATCAATACTATCATCAACCAATAATACTTTAATATTAGTATGATTAATTTGGACATTACTAGCATTTGCAAATTGTACTGAATCAGCAACGATAAAACCGGTAAAGTTAGAACCAAATTGTGGTGACGATTCAACGGAAAGTTGTCCTTTCATTAATTCAACTAAGTGATAACTTATGGTTAATCCCAAACCAACACCCGGTAAATGATTAGCTGTATTTTCACGATGAAAAGCAGTAAAAATTTTCTGTTGCGATTCTGAAGAAATACCCGGCCCACTGTCTGTTACAATAAATTCTAAACGCTCATTTTGCCAAGTGATATTTACTTCTACAAAACCTTTATCTGTATATTTTATACCGTTAGTTATTAAGTTTATTAAAATTTGTCTAAATCGTAATTCATCAATTATCAATTGAACTGGTAAATTGTTGGGAATTATTATATCAAATAACAGCCCTTTTTCTTGAGCAATCGGTAAAAATAAGACTTTTAAATCGGTTAATAGCTGTTTAATATTACAATTATTAGGATGTAATTTTATTTGTCCTATTTCTAATTTAGTTTGATCAAGAACATTATCAATCAAAGATAATAAATGATTAGCATTTTTTTTAACACTTTTTAGGTAATTAGATTCATATTCGTCAGCCTGTTTAGCATCGTCCAATAATTTAGTGTAACCCATAATTGAGGTCAGTGGGGTACGTAATTCGTGAGACAATGTGGCTATAAAATCACTTTTTAATTTACTTGCTTGTTCAAGTTGTTGTTTTTCTTTTGATAATGTAATTCGAGTAGCTTCTAATTCTTGTAATAATTGGCTTTGTCGATAAGTAAGAATACTTAATTCATTAACTTGTTGCTGCATTTTTTGTTGTCTATCGTGTTCATCTGTCACATCAAATAATAACACATAAATACCATCATCTAAAGGTACAATATGTGCATTTATACAACGATTACCTCCTATATTTAAATATTGCAAAACTTCAGTATGAGTGACATCTAAAAAACCATCCAGAAAATCAACTTGTTCAACAACAGATTTATCTTTGACTAAGGTAGTTAAACCGTAATGTTGTGGATATCCTCCCCAATCAATTAAACAACCTTGTTTATCAATGTGTAAATAAGTCAAAATCATTTCTGCCATCCACATTGACTGAATATATTCGATGACATTTGCAGGAATATTAGTCATTTATTTTATCTCTTTGGTTGTTTTAATACTTAGTTATTAATCTTAACAAATTAATGGTTAAAATAACCTTTTAAGTAGACATAAGTAATGCTAATTCTAAAAAGGCTTCTTCTACATTCATACCATTTTTGGCACTAGTTGCCAATAGTTTCCAGCCTTGTTTAGTTTTTTCTTCTAATACTTGTTTATCCATTTCCCATTGTTCTTTTAAATCGGCTTTATTTAACAATATAACAAAAGGCTTATCACCAATTTGTTTTTTAACTTCTTGTCGCAGATTTAAAGCACTGTCCCAAGTTGGACGACGTGTTCCATCTACAACTAGCAGAAAACCAGCAGCACCACGTAAATAAGATACCGTTGTTGTTGTTAAAGATTCACTACCAGCAATATCCCATAAAATAAATTTTACTTTGTTACCATTTGTTAAATCTAACTCTTTTGTATCTATTTTAACTCCTACCGTAGTTAAATATTTTTCAGAGTAAGCCTCACGCACAAACCTATTAATCAAACTGGTTTTACCAACTGAAAAATCTCCAATCATACAAATTTTTTTCTGTAGCATTGCCACAAGTAACTCTCCTTAACCTTCAAGAAAATATTAATAAAATTTTTTCTTACACGCAGTCGCTAAAGACTGTAATTTTTTAATGATAAATGGACTTTTAAGCCTATCAACTTGCTTAACCGTATTGGTTTTTTCTTCTAAAGCACGCAATAGTTGATCTTTATATACAGTTAATAGCTTAAGGTCATTAATCTGTTGTTGCATTTCTTGTTGTTTTTCATATTCAGAAATTGCATCAAACAATAATACATAAGTGCTATTACCACAAGATACAATATGTACATGAGTATAATATCCTTCATTGAAACTTATAAAACGCAATATAATTGTATCTATAGCTGGTAGCATCCCTTCAAGAAATCCCAATTGTTCACTAACTGATTGATCAATTATTAAATCACTGATTCCTAAATAAGCAAGATTTCCTTCCCAGCTAACTAGATTATCATATTCGTCAATATGTAAACAAACTACAACATCTGATTCTCTAACAGAACTTATGTATTTAGCAATATTTGTGGGGAATATGGTCATTTTATTTTCCTACATCTTGTATGAAGTTAAGTTAACTCAAAGTAAAATTATTGGTCAATTAAATGATTATTTTACTTTTAGAGTAATTAAGCAAAAATCAAACCATTATTTTCCAAACAATTCTACGCACTACAACTTAACTATCAATTTCTTATAATCTCTTAATTTTAAATAAAATTTATCATTACCAATAAATATATTTT
>JAUCGL010000064.1 GCA_030378105.1 Candidatus Halobeggiatoa sp. HSG11
CTTAACAGTGAGCTTGTTCAAAATTTCAAGAAATGCACTCCGTTTAACTATTTCTTCAAATTTAAGAACTCTCACCTAGTCGTGGACTACTCGACTTCGGCTTCGCCTCTCCATGTCTCGCAGCGGAGTACATGTTGTATTTCCAGCAATTCCCGCTAAAAAATAAATTGTGCCAAAAATTATCAATGTCAGGATTATTGAGTGAAGTCAAATCATATTACTTTTCGTCTCACGATATTCATTGCATAAGGTGGAATAGATTGGAACCTTGTGCTAAGAGAGAAAGGAGCAATAAAAATAGATATGGAGGAGTTAAAAATGGATGTTGGATAATATACTGAAGCGTAATCAATACGAAAGAGCCGAACGATTTGGGGTTGTGTCAAAGAGGAATAGCGTTGGCATTGAAACGGTTGGGAATTACGTTTTATGATATTTTCGCTATAATAGCGATTTTACCAACAGTTTCTTAGTTATCAAATCTATTGATTAAATATATAATTATGAAATAATACTTCTTATTCAACTAATAACGGACCTAATCTTGATAAAGCCTGCATAACTAACATAGTTTGCTCTCCAACAATACCATCCGCATCAAGTTGCTGCTGACGCTGAAAAGCAATAATTCTTGTTCTTAACGCATAATCAAAGCGTGGTGAATATGACTCACTAATCACACCTTCAATGCTATCTAAATGTTTTCGTATCCAAATAACGGCATTGTTAGATAAACCTATTTTTAATACAGGCACCGGCAATAATGGCGGTTGCCATAACAATAGAAACTGTCCTAACCAATACTTGTTTATTTCAGTAATTGGAAATTCATAATTTACCCCGGCAATTGCCACAGTCGCAATATCGTCTTTTAATTTAGTTACCACTAAGTGATGTTGATTGCCATCATTAGTCACCAACTCAATAACAGCAGGCCGATTCACTTTTCGTAATTCAGTCCAATTTCCAGTTCTAAGTAAACAGGCTAAATTTTTAGTTGCGGCTCTCTGACAGGCTTTTTCACCAGTTAAGTTTTTATAATCCAAATCCCAAAAATTGAACAGAGCAATAAAAGCTGAATTGGTATCAGTTTTAGGCAATAATTCTTCTAAAGTAACAACTGATTCAGGTGTAGGATTGTCCTCAACAATTGGTTCTGAAATCAATTCTTCCGATGTTGCTATTTCGTCAGTATTATCAATAGTGATTATTGGAATTGGTTGATATGTTTCTGATTGAGTTATTGAAATTGTTTCTTTATTATAATTATCCCAAATATTTTTTGCTTGAGGGTAAAACCACCAAGCCAATGTCCCCAGCAGAATAATAACTATTAACCAGTTTATAAAATGTGAACTATGGCGAATGGTTTCACCACGTACTTCTTTTATCGCTTTACGAACGATACTGGAATTTATTTTGTTTTCATTACCAACATAACCACCTAACAAGGCCCGATCACATATCACATTGATTAAACGTGGTATACCGCCTGAATAACGATAAACCAAACGCATAGCTGCATTGATAAATATAGGATTTTTAGCACCACTTATTGCTAAACGGTGGTTAATATAGGCTTGAGTATCTTTAGCAGATAAAGGCAGTAAATGGTAACGAGCGGTTATTCGTTGAGCTAACTGGCGTAAATTATTACGTTTAAGAAGGGTATTTAATTCTGGTTGACCGACTAAAATTATTTGTAGTAGTTTATGATTTGCGGTTTCTAAATTAGTAAGTAATCTAACCTGTTCTAAAACCTCTGGAGTGAGGTTTTGAGCTTCGTCTAATATAACAACAGTGCGGCGACCTACAGAATGTGCTGTTAATAAATAACTGCTGAGAATATCAATAAAATCTTTAGAAACGAAGTCTTCTTCGTAACTAATTCTTAATTCGTCAAATAAGGCTTTGAGTAATTCTATAGATGAGAGGCGTGGGTTAAGCAATAAAGCAACATCAACAGTTTCTGGTAATTGCTCAATTAAACTGCGACATAAGGTAGTTTTACCAGTACCAACCTCACCAGTAAGCAATACAAAACCTGGTCCTTCTTTAACACCATATAATAGATGAGCTAAAGCTTCACGATGGCGTACACTCAAATACAAATAGTGTGGATCAGGAGTAATAGAGAATGGAACGGCATTCAGGCCAAAATGTGTAGTGTACATCTTAGATTCTATCAAATTATTTGCCGAACCCAAATTTTTAGGAAATGGTACCCGGGGCCGGACTCGAACCGGCACGATGTTACCATCGAGGGATTTTCTTACCAACTACAGTTTTCACTGCCATACATAAAGTATGTTTGTGGTCTGGACCATGTCTTTACCTTTAAACTTTTCAAGAGAAAAATCTATTCAGGTAGGAGCCGTATGGCCTCTACACTTTTTTAATCCAGATAACTGAATTAAACTTAGCTCGGCATTGCCATCTTACAGGTTTCACCGAATTAGACCCCATTCACAAAAGGATTTCGCCTAAGGTGCTCAAATTGTTTAAGTCCCTTGCGTCTACCAAATTCCGCCACCCGGGCTTATAAAAGGCTGAAGCCGGAATTGAACCGACCTCCACGGTTTTGCAAACCGGTGCATAACCACTCTGCCATTCAGCCATTGGAGCGGGAAACGAGACTCGAACTCGCGACCCCAACCTTGGCAAGGTTGTGCTCTACCAACTGAGCTATTCCCGCATTTGAATGAACAACGCCCACAATTGTATCAAATCAGAGCAATATGTCAAGAGATAATGGAAAAATTTTCAGTGATCATTAATAATGATAGCGTAGAATTAAACTATTATAGACATTCATTAAGATATATTCGTGTGAAACCTGCGAGGTTTTGGAAACTTCGTGGGATTTAAGTGAAATTATTTATCTGAAAAACTATTAATCCCAAATTATAGCGGTGAAAATTAATATAAATTATTCTTAACTTTCACATCAATTCCAACATGTTGAGCTAAACTAATAAAATTAGGAAAAGAAGTGGCTACATTAGCACAATCTTCAATAGTAATAGTACCACTGGCCCGTAAAGCAGCTACAGCAAATGACATTGCAACTCTATGATCACCATGACTATTTATAATTCCATTTCGTATTTTACCACCTTGTATAATTATGCCATCTGGTTGTGATTCAGCATCTATACCTAGTCTTTGCAATCCATCCGCCATTACTTGAATTCGATCACTTTCTTTAACTCGCAGTTCCTTAGCACCAGTTAATACCGTCTTGCCTTCTGCACAAGCTGCTGCTATAAATAAAATGGGAAATTCATCTATAGCTAGTGGAACTTCATCTTTAAGAATATTGACTCCATGTAGATTGCTTGAACGTACTCGGATATCAGCTATCGGTTCACCATTAATTTCCCGTTGATTATATAATTCAATATTAGCCCCCATCCGTTGCAAAATTTTTATAACTCCGGTACGAGTTGGATTAATACCAACATGTTCAAGCAAAATTTCAGAATTTTTTGCAATACAAGTGGCGACTATAAAAAATGCTGCTGAAGAAATGTCGGCTGGTATGTCAATTGATTTACCATATAGTTGTCCACCACCTTTAAGACATATTTTATTGCCTTCTTTCTTAACTAAATAACCAAATCCCAATAGCAAGCGTTCAGTATGGTCTCTTGTTGGAGCAGGTTCTATAACACAAGTTTTGCCATTAGCGTAAATGCCGGCCAATAATAAGCAAGATTTAACTTGGGCACTGGCAATTGGCATATCATAGTCAATTCCATGTAAACGCTGTTTTCCCAATATAATCAAGGGTGGAGTACCAGTTTCAGAAACCAAAATTCTGGCCCCCATTTCAGTTAACGGTTTAGTAACTCTAGTCATAGGACGGCGTAACAATGATTCATCACCACCTATTTCAACCGAAAATTCTTGCCCGGCCATTAAACCGGCTAATAATCTCATTGTGGTACCTGAATTACCAATATACAAAGGTTCAGTTGGCGGTTGTAAACCATATAACCCAACTCCTCGTATAATAATTTGATCTTGGGCATTTTTTTCAATAGGTACACCCATAGCTTTAAATGCAGCCATTGTAGCGAGAGTGTCTTCTGCTTCTAAACAGCCATTAATTTTAGTAATACCTTTTGCTAAAGCACCAAGCATAACAACACGATGAGAAATAGATTTATCACCGGGAACTCTTATTGTTCCACGTATTTTACCACCCGGTTTAACTATAAATTTTTGCATATTATTTGTGTATTGAAATATTTTGTTTTTTTAAGGAACACGCATGAAATAATGTAGATAATTTTGCTCTATCTTTTAAGAGATATACTGCACACTGATATAGTTTGAAGTTTTTTCAAGACCATTTCATATAGATGTCGGGTTACGTTATTTCACCTTGTTAAATAATCTAACCCGACCTACTACAAAAGTTAAATATATAACCGTGTCGAGTATAATTAAAGATTTTTAGCTAATAATCCATAGTCTGTTTTAACTATTGAAGGTGGATGGATTCGTACTGTATGTCCTGAACCGGGAGCAACTTCTATGGCATTATTATATTGGTCTTCAAGTTGTTCTAATTTAAAACGTTGATTTCCTTCAGGCAATATAAGTTCTAAATTATCGCCACGTTCAAAGTGGTTTTTTACTTCTATATCTAACATGTCTCCAGTATAACCCAAAACCTCTCCAACAAATTGTTGTTGACCGTTAACTGAATTGTTAGACAAATAATTTTGCTGTTCTTCTGGTACATGACGACGATAAAACCCTTCTGTATAACCTCTATTAGCCAAATTATCTAAATCTTGCAACAATGTCATATCAAAATCTTTATTATTAGCAATATCATCAATGGCCTGTCGATAAATTTGAGCTGTTCGAGCAACATAATAATAAGATTTAGTTCGGCCTTCAATTTTTACTGAATCTATCCCAATTTCCATAAGAGTTTTAATATGCTGTATAGCACGTAAATCTTTGGAATTCATTATGTAAGTACCATTTTCATCCTCAAAAATTGGTAGATATTTACCCAGTCGTTCTTTTTCTTCCAATAGGTGGATTCCAGTTTCATCTTCTTTAGCAGCGTGAAGTTTATAGTTCCAGCGACAAGCATTGGTACAAGTTCCCTGATTAGCATCTCGATGATTAATATAACCAGATAATAAACAACGACCTGAGTAAGCAATACACAATGAACCATGTACAAATACTTCTAATTCTGTATCTGGACATTGGCAACGGATTTCAGCAATATCTTCTAAAGACAGCTCTCTGGATAAAATAATGCGAGTTAAACCCAATGAATGCCAAAACTTAACTGCCGCATAATTCATAGTATTGGCTTGCACTGATAAATGAACATCTTGTTGAGGCCAACGTTCCCTAACCAACATAATTAAGCCCGGGTCTGCCATTATTAATGCGTCTGGTTGCATATCAATTATGGGAACCATGTCATCAATAAAGGTTTTTAACTTAGCGTTATGCGGTAATAAGTTACAAGCAACATAGAACTTTTTATTTTGACTATGTGCTTCCGTTATGCCTTGAGCCAAATTATCCAGTTTATCAAAATCATTTTGTCGTACTCGAAGACTATAACGTGGTTGTCCAGCATATACGGCATCAGCTCCATAAGCGAAAGCATATCGCATATTTTTTAAAGTGCCGGCTGGTGAAAGTAATTCTGGTAATTTCATAAATAATAATTCATTAAAATTAAACAACTGAGGTTATGCAGAAAGTTTTTATATTTCACTGATTTCATAGGTAGCTATTCACATTCAATCTGTATCAAGTGTTGCGTGTTTGTTGTGATTATATCACAGAACGAATGGTGCGAAGCGTACACAGATTCGAGGAATAAAGAAGGAATGTAGGACGGATAGAATGAAATGAAATCCACCATTTTGAAAGTTTGGTGGGTTTCCACTTCATTCCTCACTGCCATTATAGCAATTCTTAATTATTAATTAAAATCTATAAAAATATCAGATTCTTGCTTAATATAACTGTAGTTCATCCAATCGGGAAATGCTATAAGTTAAGGGGATTTATTCGGGTAACCACAAGGAATTACCCTTACAAATATTCACATAACGTAGGGGCAATTCTTTATGGTTGCCCTTAACCTAATGACAGTGACTTCGTTCCTACCCACCCTACATAATATATTTTCATTTCAAGTGCTTAAATACTTATGTATAACGATGAAACGAGACGTTAGGAACGAGAATTCAAACAAAATATAGCATTTCCCGATTAAATAGATTACAGTAATACAAAATAAATAATTGATATTTTTATAGATTTTAATTAAGCATTCATAATTAAGAATTGCTATAGTGTATAATCATCATCATAATTTATCAATATTTCAGGAGACTTAAAATATGGCCAAACAATCTCGTGGTAAATGTGCATTTTGTGATAAAGAAATGACCAATGGCGGTTTAACAAAACACCTTAAAGTTTGTCCTCAACGTAAGGAATTGATTGAAAAACTTAAGAAAGGTAAAAGTCAATCACTGTATCATTTAAAAATTCAAAATGCTTACATAAAAGATTTTTGGTTACACTTAGAAATAAAAGGTAGTGCCACTTTAAAGGATTTAGACCAGTATCTACGAAGTATTTGGCTTGAATGCTGTGGACATATGAGTGCATTTATGACACCAAATAGTTGGGATGAAGATGGACTTCCAATGACTCTTAAAATTGACCGTCTTGATCCTGACGTTAAACTCACTCATATCTATGATTTTGGAACCGAAACAGAAACATTGGTAACTATAGCTGATGTCAGAAAAGGCATTCCATTAACCAAGCATCCTATTTACCTGATGGCTCGCAATGATATACCAGAAACTCTTTGTACAGAATGTGGTAAACCATCGAAATGGTACTGTGAAGAATGTTTAGTCGAAGAAGAAAAATGGAATACATTTTGTGACAAACATGCCAAAACTCATCCTCATGATAATTATGGAGAACCAATCGAGTTAGTTAATTCACCAAGATTGGGAGTGTGTGGTTATAGTGGCCCTGCTGAACCTCCTTATTGAAAATATTAGCCTTTTTAATTTGGAGTCCAAAATGTTAGGTTTTGTTAATATTTAATTTATAAATCAATAACATCAAAACCTTGCTTTGGACTCCGATAAATTGGTTTCAATTAAGTAACTTCACACTATAAGACTTTCATAAAAATACAATTCATGTGAAACCTGCGAGGTTTTGGAAACCTCGTAGGTTTTAAGTGAAATTATTTATCTGAAAAACTATATTCAACTTCACCTCTCCATATCAATAAACAAATACAATTAATATCTAGCAAAAAGCTTGATAATCTTTAAGTCCCTACCCATTTTAAACATCACTATACTTAACTTAAGGAAAATTAATGTCAAATCCTGATTTTACACTGGTTCGCAAAGTCCATATTCCCAATTTAAATCTTGAAGTTGAAGAATATATTCACCCTGCTACTGGAGCCAAACATTTACATCTTAATGCCGATGATAACAACAATGTGTTTTTGGTAGCTTTCTTGACTGTACCTCAAGACTCGACTGGGGTAGCTCATATTCTCGAACACACCAGCTTATGTGGTAGCAAAAACTATCCAGTGCGAGACCCATTTTTTTGGATGACAAGGCGTTCTTTAAATACCTTTATGAATGCTTTCACAAGCAACGATTGGACAGCCTATCCATTTGCCAGCCAAAATACTAAGGATTTTGATAATCTGCTGCAAGTATATCTGGACGCTACATTTTTTCCTAATTTAAATGCTTTAGATTTTGCTCAAGAAGGCCATCGAGTTGAATTTAAAACTCCTAACGATCCTGATTCTGAATTGGAATACAAAGGAGTGGTGTTTAATGAAATGAAAGGTTCGCTGAGTTCGCCAACAACTCTCTTGTGGCATGAATTATATTCACATCTCTTTCCAACCATCACTTATCATCATAACAGTGGTGGCGATCCCAAAGAGATTCCTAACTTAACTCATGAACAGTTGAAAGCTTTCCATGCCAGTCATTATCATCCATCCAATGCGATTTTTATGACTTATGGTGACCGTCCAGCCACTGAACATCAGCAAAAGTTTCAACAACATGTATTGCAACATTTTCAAAAGTTGGAGTTAAATCTACAAATTCCTGATGAAAAACGTTACGAATCTCCGCAACATGTAGTTTCTCATTATCCAATTGATAAAAGAGAAAATAAGTTACACAAAACTCATATTGTATTAGCATGGTTGCTAGGTAATAACAACGACATTCGGCAAGTTATGAATGTTAATTTATTAGCTGGAATTTTGCTAGATAACAGTGCTTCACCATTGCGTTATGCGTTGGAAACAACTGATTTGGGTGTTGCTCCTTCTCCACTTTGTGGTTTTGATGATAGTATTCGAGAAGGAATTTTCATGTGTGGTTTAGAGGGTTCCGATCCAGAAAAAGTTGATGAAGTAGAAGCTTTAATTTTGCAAGTGCTTAATAATATTGTTGATAAACCAGTGCCGCAAGAGCAAATTGAATCCGTGTTGCATCAAATAGAATTGAGTCAACGGGAAATCACTGGTGACCGGTTCCCATATGGGTTAAATTTACTGGTAAGTACGTTAGCACCTATGTTACATGGTAGTGATCCAGTAGCAATATTGGATATTGATCCAGTATTAGAAGAATTGCGAGAAGATTGCAAAAAACCAGATTTTATTTCCAATTTGATTAAAGATTTGTTGTTGGGCAATGGACATAGAGTTCGTTTGGTTATGGCTCCTGATGGAGAGTTAGATGCTAAACAGCTTGCGGAAGAGAAAGCTAAGTTAGCTGCTATGAAAGAAACTTTGACGGAAGCAGATAAAACTGAAATTATCGAACAAACTGCTGCGTTGGAAGCTCGTCAGCATCAAGAAGAGAATCCAGAATTATTGCCTAAAGTTGGTTTGGAAGATATAGCGGATGATTTAAAAATTCCAGAGGGAACTTCTAGTTTAATCAATAATTTACCAGCTACTTGGTTTGCTCGTGGAACCAATGGTATGGTTTATCAAACTTTGATAGCTAATTTACCTGATTTGGAACCAGAACTGTTAGATGTATTGCCATTGTTCTGTGATTGCATGACTGAAATGGGTTGTGGAGATGAAGATTATCAGATAATGGCCAAGCGGCAAGCTGCTGTTACTGGTGGAATTTATGCTCGTACTTCGTTGCGAGGTGATATAAATGACGCTCATAATATACGTAGTACTTTCACTTTATCAGCGAAGGCATTGGTTCGTAATCAGGCTCAACAGGCTGAGTTGTTACGGGATACTTGGGAACAAGTTCGGTTCGATGAATTGCCACGTTTACGAGAGTTAATTTCTCAAATAAGGGCTGCCAGTGATAATAGCGTTACTTCAAGAGGACATCAGTTGGCTATGTCGGCTTGTAGCAGTAGTATCAGTCCATCTGGAGAGTTTTCTAATCGTTGGCATGGTTTGCTTGGTATCCAGAGTATCAGAAAGTTAGATGATAGCTTGGATGATGCTGATAAATTGGCAGATTTGGCGGCTAAAATGAAGCAGATTCATGATAAGTTATTGGAAGCACCTAAGCAGTTATTGGTTGTGAGTGAACAGGAGCATCAAGCAATTATTTCTGAATCGTTTGGCAAGTTGAATTTGGGCAATGAAGCGAAGGAAATTAATCTGTTTAAACCGCAGGTTGCTGAGAAGAGAATTAAACAGGTTTGGACAACTAATACTCAGATAAATTTCTGTGCTAAGGCTTATCAGGCTGTGCCAATTGGTCATTCTGATGCTCCAGCTTTGTTAGTATTAGCCAATTTTTTACGGAATGGTTATTTGCATCGAGTTTTACGTGAGCAGGGTGGAGCTTATGGTGGTGGAGCTGATTATAATGGTGATATCGGAGCTTTCCGCTTTTTTACTTACCGTGATCCTCGCATCATTGATACTATGAATGATTTTGATGGTTCTTTGGAATGGTTACAAAAAAATGACCATGAAGCAAGGACTTTAGAGGAAGCTGTTATTGGAATTATCAGTCGGATTGATAAACCGGGTTCTCCAGCTGGTGAGGCTATTTCTACGTTTTTCAGTACCTTGCATGGTAGAACTCCTGAATGGCGACGAGATTTCCGCCAACGGGTAACAAAGGTAACAATAGATGATTTGAAGAGAGTTGCTGCTACTTATTTAAAACCAGAATTGGCACATATGGCTGTTTTAACTAATCCTGAGAAGTTGGCAAGTGTGTCTTCTTTGAGGTTGATACATAAGATATTGTAATTGATTTAACAACGTACATAAATTAACTTCGATATTTGTAGGGTGGATAAGCGAAGCGTCATCCACCATTTGTGTTGTATATGGTGTGTGGTGTATGACGTTATCACTTATACACCCTACATTAAATGTTCAGTTTGGTTGGAAGTAATTGATTACTTGTTATTAAGGGAGATAATTATGTTGGATGAATTAACTGATTTTAATGAGAAAGTTGTTGAGATTAAAGCTAAGATTGCGAAGTTGGAGCCGGATGATTGGGAAGCTTTGGCAACTGGTTATTATGAGTTGGGTAAGGAGTGTTATGAATTAAAAACTGGGGATGGGTTTGAACAGGCGGTGCTGGCTTATGAACGAGCGATTGAATTAAGAGAAAAGTTGTCACTGAATGATGAGAATTGTAATGAATTAGCTCGGATTTATATTGGCCTTGGTAATACATTGGACGATATTGGTACTGGTGATAGTTTAAAGCGAAGTAGAGAATTGTACTCTAAAGCTTTGGAATTACGGGAGGGATTGGCAATAAATGATGATGAATGTCGTAATGAGCTTGCAATTACATATAAGAGATATGGTAATGCCCAAGTAAATTTAGGCAGTACCACTGATTTACGGCAAGCAATTAAGTTTTACCAAAAGGCTATTAATATTGGTGAAAACCTATCCAAAGATAATCATAATTTTCAGGTTAATTTGGCTAATTGTTACATGCTCTGTGGAATTGCTCGAACTAAACTAGGTAGTTATAACGATCTACAACAAGCAATCAAACTTTACAAATATTCCATAAATATTAGTAAAAATTTACCTGAAGATAATCATAAGTTTCAAAATGGTTTAGCAAATACTTATCACAACCTTGGTTTTGTGCAATCCGAGTTAGGAACAAAAAACTCATTAATACAAGCCATAAAATATTATCAAAAAGCAATAACTATTCGTAAAAAATTGCCTAAAGATAATCTACAATTTCAGAAGGATTTATCAAACACATATAATAATATTGGAAATATTCAATCTGATTTGAATACAAAAAATTCACTGGAACAAGCTTTAAAGTTTTGTCAAAAAGTTATAACTATCCGTGAAAAATTACCTAAAGATAACTATGAATTTCAAGATGATTTAGCTAGTGCTTATAATAATATTGGTCTTGTTCAAAATAATTTAGGCGATCTCAACAATTTACAGCAAGCGATAAAATTTTACCAACAAGCCATTTCCATTCGCAAAAAATTACCTAAGGATAATCATCAATTTCAAAATAATTTGGCTAGAGCTTATATGAATCTTGGTACTACTTATAAAGATTTAGGCAATCCCAACGATTTACAACAAGCGATAAAATTTTACCAACAAGCTATTTCCATTGGGGAAAAATTACCTCAAAATAATCATGAATTTCAAAATGATTTGGCTAGGGCTTATGGTAATAAATCTATAGCTTATTTAAAACAAGGAAATTTTGAAGAAGCTAATGAAGCAGCTGAAACTGGTTTGGAATTATTGCGTGATTTAGAAATTAATGGTAATTATGTACTTCGTTCTCGGCGAGAATGGTTATTTGATTTAACAGTTGATACTTATTCCACTCCAATTTTGTTTAAATTTTTACCTGAATTTGTGTTAGAACATTTAGACCCAGTTAGTGAAGGAGCTGCTTCACAATCAGCAAAAATGCACCGTTCTGCTTTAAATGGTTTGAAGGAATTAGCAGTATTTGCCTATTATCAAGCTCCAGACTTAATATTTGAAACTCAACAAACTATATTCAAACTCCAACAAATAGCCAGCCTATATTTTGCTGGTACAGCCACCGCAGCCAAACTCCTTGCTCAATACAATCAACAACAAGTTAAAAATTCTAAACAAGCTGAGCAAATCCTCAAAGAGTATATAGAGCAATGTCCTAATGACGTAGAAGGTTATCAAAATCTAGGAGAATTCTATCGCAATACAAAAAACTGGTCAGCAGCTATCCAATGCAACATAGACGGAGCCAAAGCCATTGGAACTTCCTTACCAAAACATGCTACCGAACAAGACCTTGAACAAGTCACTGATACCATTACCCTATTCATCGACTCATGTATCTTAGTCCGTCTGCAACAATCCAACCAAATAGCAGAATACGATGCCATCGAAGACTGGTTAACCGACTTTCCAACATTATTTACCGACCGACTTAAATCTTTATTAACCAATCATATCAAAACCAAAATCAGACCTGAATTAAGACAAAAACGGGATGAATGGTTAAATAAATCACAACAAGAATTAGAAAAAAGTTTTGCAACCAATAATGATCTGATAACTCAAGCTTTACGAGAAACATTGCCCAAAAATATGCAATATCTCATAGAACAATTATCATACACTCAAACAGAATTAGCCAAGCTAGACATAACCAATGAAGAAAGATTAGAAAGATTAACCCAACGTGCAGAACAACTTATTTCCAAACTGTATAGTGGAGAAGTACAAGAAGAACAACAAACCTTAGCCAATCAACTCCCCGAAATTTGGCCAAATTTAGACATTGAAGACCATAAATTATTAGCCACTGCTCTTTATTGTTTAAATAACGAAAATCAAGAATTATTGAGATTGGCTGGAGTTAATTTAGGCATCGCTCTTGAACGCAGCCTCACCGTTAATTGGCTTAAACCAGTCCGAGATAATTTATCCTATAACCCGAACTTTCCACTATCTACAACTGATTCAGGATTAGTAAAAGGCTTTTTATTGCCAAAATACTTCAAAAATTCAGCAATGCCAAGCAAACTTACCTTAAGCGACTTAATCAGTGCTTTTACCAATATTATACTTAAAGCCGAACAACGCCCTGAATCAGAATTAAAACAACAATTATTTGATTACATACAACAAAATACCGACAACTTACTTAATAACTCAAACAACAAAACTCGTAGACAAAATTTAGACCTATTCCGAGAAAAACGCAATCGCTGTCCCCATTTCAAAGACGACCCATTCACCAAACAAGACGCTCAAGACATGTTCAACATCCTTATCGAATCCGATGACGCATTTTATAAATACTTTGTGGGAGGGTTTGAAATAAGAAACTGAAGCAAAAACTACTCAATTTTTTAGCGAAACGGTTATTACTTGCCCCGACACGTTCGGTCTCACCGGGCGACTCCACTTAAACTATTTCTTAAAATTTAAGAACTCTCACGTAAGTTGCGGACTACTCGACTTCTTCGCCTCTCCATGTTTCATAGCTGGTTTCTCAATTATAAAAATCCTTATTGGCACATAAACGAATTATGTTGCCAGTATTTGGTGGAATTTCAGAATGTAGATTAATAAGATATATTGAAAGTACCAAAATTTTGGAGCTATTGCGTTAAAATGATTCTGTTAATATTAAGCTATATATGTTAGCTCAAATGTTCTTGTTCAACTATAGCTTTTCAAATAAATATTTTGGCCAAAAGACCTGCTAGGTTTGCGAAACCTGACAGGTCTGAAAATTTTTTAAATTAATTAGTGGTCTGAATTTTCACTTCTTAATACGGTGTACCATTCAAAGCAAAACTACCTTGTAAAATAAAATCATAGTGAGTTAAGTAAGGGACCACTGCCACATCAGATTCAATTCTGATACCGTAAGAAATGCCACCGCTGGGATGTGCTTCCCGTAGAGCTTCATTGGCATGTAAAGCCACCCCAATCTTCTTCTCTGGTTCTATTGTATACTCCAATTCAGTTGGTTCCAGACCGTCATCATAATAAATCAATATTTTAACTGTTGCAGTTACATCTCTATCTGGATTAACGATCAAGAGATGTTCATGCACATTATCTCGTTCACTACTACGATAACCTTCGGCAAACTCCCATACTTTAGCCGGCTGCGAAACAAAATGGCTGCCATTAATACCACCATGATCGGTATGCACAAAGTTAGCTGCCACTGGAACCGGGTTACCTTTATTCCATTCATAACTGTCTTTTACTTGATATTCAATCCAATAACCAATATTTTCACGCAAAGATAACTCAGAATAACCATTTGCATTTTCTTCATTTTTCAACCAAATATTAACCTGATTGCCAACATGATTAACTAACCGATTAGCGTTCAATTCAACAACCAGACCATCGGTATAATGAACTTTTAATATAAATGAACGACTTCCTGATGAATTTCTGCTATGGGTAGTCATAAAATTGAGTGATTCAATTATCCCTGAATTCATAAATCCTTCAGCAATATAGCCATGATCAGCTCCTAATGATGGTATTCCCATAATTAAATAACCACCTTGCATATTATTATCATAATGAGAGAGAGCTGCGACAATCGGTTTTGTTGCTTTCACCACTATACCGTATGGTGTTTTACGGCAACAGCCATGATTATCATTAGTAATCAGTTCATGCAATGGGATTGAAATACGCCGGCGACCTTCACTTTTAAGGTAAATAGTACTGTCTCTTATCTCATCTAAAGCAGTGGGACCACCATAGGTTGGATAGGTGGTGATACCGATCTCAACCTCATCATCGGTAGTGACGTAAATTGTTAAAAAATCACGTACTTGATCATCTCTATAGCTTCCCACTAAGCTCCAAACAGTGCTGGTTGTGGTACTAAAGTTTTCACCCAAAGCGTTGCCGTGATCATAGTGAATAAGTGTTGCAGTGAGGTTTTGTTCAGCAGTTATGACCGTTGCAAAAGGGGTATCAAAATCAACACCAACTTCTGTGGGAATAATAGTACTTCGTTGTTTGGCAGGAAAAACAAAGGGAATAGATAAATTTCTGCCATCTTCGTAATAAAAGGTACATTTTGCTTCAACAGGTTGTTCGCCAGAGTTTAACACTCCAATAAATTCTAACACCTCTGCATTAACATAACCTTCAGGCATATATAAGGTATTTGCAATTGCATTAATGCTACACAACCAACAGATCAATAAGATAAGAGTTTTATTTATCATAATATTTCTTGATTTTAAGTTATTAACTGAGGTTAAGCAGAAAGCTTTTATATAGCATTTCCGATGGATCACAGTTATATTAAGCAAGAATCTGATATTTTTATAGATTTTAATTAAGTTGAGGAAAATAGTAGCAAATTTTTTGACAATATCTCACTACTGCTGCAATAACTTTACCAACTCAACGAGATTTCTCAATTATAAAAATCCTTCAATTTATACGAGCTAATTCCCAAAAAATAAGCTAATCGCAACCTCCACATTAAAAATATCGTCCTGATAATACCATTTTGCTCCCAGCGGCGACTTGAAGTTATCACCGGTTGTTTAATACAAATTGGCGAACCAAAGCACTTCAAATTCTTACTGAAAGCTATATCTTCCATTAAAGGTATATCAGGAAATCCCTTAACCTGCTCATATAAATCTTGTCGCACAAAAATAGCCTGATCCCCAGTAGCAACTCCAGTTAAACAAGAACGCCAATTCATCATTTTTTCAACAACTCGCAACAACCTTGCAACTCCCGACAAACGAACATTAAACCGTCCCCATTTATATCCATTGGCTAATCCATTAATTATTAAACCATCAGCATTAACAGGTAAAAAAGTATCAGCGTGTAAAAATAACAAAATATCATATTGAGCAGATTTAGCTCCTAAATTCATCTGTTTAGCCCGACCTCGTTCAGATCGTAAAATTTTATCTGCCAAAGGAATAGCCATCTGATAAGTATCGTCATCACTACCACCATCAACCACGATAAGCTCATGACCAACTTTACGCAATGACTGTAAAACCAGCAAATTTTCGACAATAACTGCCTGTTCATTCAAAGTCGGTATAATGACAGAAATTTTCAGGTCAAAGCTCCCCCACAACTACTACCTTGCCCGGCTGTACAACCGTAACAATGTTCGGCTACTATGATAGGATTACCCTGCAAACTTGCTGCATTTAATTGAGAAATATGAATATTTGAACTCAAGCCCAACATTTGATTAAAATCACAATCATAAACATAGCCTTGCCAATCAACACTTATTAAATTACGACACATCACAGTTGCTAAATTAGCATCTTGGTGAGCATTACGTAATATTTGCATATAATCATTAAATTCTCCTTTAGAAATCAAAGTGCTACCAAAACGTTGAATAGGCATATTACAAATTGTATAGAGCTGATTAAAAACGATTCCATATTTATCATGCAAAAATTTCTTATAATCAGTTTCCAAGCTATCTTGAGGAGCTGGTAAAGTTGGACCTTGTGGATTAAAAACTAAATTCAGTGGTAAATCATGTCCATAACCTAATTTATTTAATTTTTTGAGAGCCAAAATACTATCCTGAAATACCCCATTACCACGTTGTTTATCAACATTATCTTCCAAATAACATGGTAAGGAAGCAATAATTTCAACTTGATTAATGGCTAAAAATTCAGCTAAATCATCTTGAGTCAATAAAACTGTTAAATTACAACGGTCAATTATATGTTTTCCCAACTTCCTAGCAGTTGTCACCAGAAAACGAAAATTAGGATTTAATTCAGGAGCTCCGCCAGTTAAATCCAATGTATTAATTGAATCATAAGTGCGTAAAAAATTAATGATCTGTTGGCAAGTAGCAAAGTTCATAATTTCAGTACGTTTAGGCCCAGCATTAACATGGCAATGTTGGCATTGTTGATTACATAAATAACCTAAATTCACTTGCAATATTTGTAAAATATCACGAGTTATGTTTGGAAAATTAGTGTTTTGTAGTAGAGGCAGAGTTGCAAGCATTTTGTTTAAAGTTTAGTTGTCGCCAAGCTTCATAAATAATTATCGCAACAGAATTGGATAAGTTCAAACTACGACTATTAGTATACATAGGAATGCGAATAACAGTTGCTATACTATCAAGTATTGCCTGTGGCAAACCACGAGTTTCAGGACCAAATAAAAATGTATCTCCGGCCTGATAATTTGGACTAGAATAATTAGTATCACCTTTAGTTGAACAGGCAAAAATACGTTGAGATTGAACAGTTTGGATAAAATTAGGCAAGGAATCATGTTCCCGAACAGTTGCCCATTCATGATAGTCAAGCCCAGCTCGTTTTAACCTTTTATCATCTAATTTAAAGCCTAACGGATGAATTAAGTGTAATTGGGTTCCAGTATTGGCACATAAACGAATTATGTTGCCAGTATTTGGTGGAATTTCAGGTTGATAAAGGACACAGTTGAACATTATGTTATTTTTAAGGAAGGAATAGACTTTTTAGTAATATGCGTTAGAAAATGATATAATAAAAACAATATATTATACATACTATTTTTTAACATTAAGATATTCATTAGCTTTTTTAATATACCATTGAGCTTTTTGTTGCAAATGGCTTAAATGTAAATGAGTTTGTATACGTACCAAAACTTCTTCTTTTTGAAATGGTTTAGTTATATAATCAACCGCCCCCAATTCAAACCCTTTAATTTTATCTTCTGCTTCCGTCAATGCTGTCATAAAAATAACTGGAATATTTTCAGTTTTAGGGTTAGATTTTAAACGTTCGCAAACTTCAAAACCACTCATTTTTGGCATCATTATATCTAATAAAACCAAATGTGGAGTTACTAAATCAACTGTTTTTAAAGCATCTCTACCATTTTTTGCTATTAATACTTTGAATTTTTTGCCAGTTAAAAATCTGGATAATACTTTTATATTTTCAGATATATCATCCACTATAAGAATGGTGAGATTTTCTGGAACAGTCATACTTAATATTCTCTCACAATCCTCTAAATGAACTTGAGCGGCTTTATCATTTGGATTTATTTTTAAAACTTTTTCAAACAATAGTTTGGCATCAGAAATGGCATCAGAATTATATAATACAAACCCAGGTTCAAAATCTTCAATAGTTGCGTTTTTTAAGGCTATAGTTTCTGGTGGGTCAGCATCAAATACTTCATACACTGTTACTTCTTCAGATTTTCCTTGTACTTTAGTTGCATCAATTATTCGCATCATATATTTATTTGGATCAGCCAGTTTTTCATAAGTATGTTCACTGATCAATAATTGAGTACCATAAATTTTAGTCAAACCTTCAACCCTAGAAGCTAAATTGACCGAATCTGAAATCACCGTACCATCCATCCTATTTCTACCACCTACCGTGCCTATCATTAAAGCCCCGGTATTAACTCCTATACCAATTTTGATTGCTTCATATCCTGCATTAACACGTCCATCATTATAATTTATTAATCTTTTTAACATAGCTATTGCCCCACACACAGCATCATCTGCATTATGAAACAACGCCATAACTGCATCTCCAATATATTTATCAATAAAACCACGATGTTGATGAATAACTTCATCCATCTGACTTAAATATGAATTTATAAAATTAAAATTTTCTTGAGGAGTCATTTTTTCTGATAATGAAGTAAAATCACGAATATCAGCAAATAAAATCGTCATTTCTTTTTCAACATGCTCTCCAAGAGTTATATCAACAATGCTTTTTTTCTCCAACAAACTTAAAAATTGACGCGGAACAAACCTTTCATAAGCTCGATTAAGACCAGCAAGCTCTTCAATAAAATTAATTCGTTCTTCTTCAGCTTTTTTACGTTCAGTTATATCTTGAAAAGCCGTCATTGCATAAATCAATTCTTCACATTCATTAAAAATAGGAGTTCCCCAAACTTCAATTGGAATAACATTTGTACCTCTATGAACTTCCATGTTATCAACAGTGGAAAATTTACCCTGTAACGCCTTAATAATCGGTCTATGTTCGTTTGGATATACTGTATTTGAATTGACGGTGTAAGCTTGATAAATTTCTGGTAATTTTCCAGTTATATAAAGTTCATTACCAAGAATTTCTTTAGCTTTTTGATTAGCATAATAAAAATTTCCTTTAGCATCTAATACAAATACTCCAATTGATACTGCATCTAAGAATTGAGCTAATTTTTCTTCATTGGCTTTTATTGCATGTTCGGCCTCATTTTTTAATTGAACATTGCTAGATTGTAATTTTTCGGTTATCGTGGTCAATTGACTTTGTTGTTTATCACTCATCTTGACCAAAAATTTGGTTTGTTTTAAAAGTTTTTTATAATCTTTTGATAATTTTTTAAAATCTTCAAGTGATACAACATTATCTGTACATTGTTCTATGATATTATTTGTTTTTTTTAATATTTTTTCTTCTTCTTGAAATATTGTTTCTGACATTTTAAATTTCCATATTTATAACAATTATTAATATTAAGTTAAGAGTTTTTCATATTCCACCAATTATCATCAGTGGCTATTTATATTTAACCTTTTTATTTTGAAACTTTGATAGTCAAGTAATTAAATTACCAGATGATATGTTATTTATCAAGAAAAACTAGACTGATATAACGTTTTCTTAACAAATGACATACCAAATTGTCATCAAAATTATTGATAAATAATATCTGGATTCGCAAGTTAAATAAAAGTTTAGAACTTAAATATTATTTTATTTTGAAATATTAGCATTTCTGTAAATTTAATTTACCTGTAAATAATAAAAATTTATATTTAACACTGTTAATGTTTTGATTTATCAATATATATAAATAAAACAATAATAAGTCTGATAGGCAATTACTAGTCGAAATTTAATCTCCAAATTACTATAAGAACTATCAAAAATTTGATATATTACTGAACCTATGATATAGTGCAAATCGTTATGAAATAACAAGATTGGGTAGTTGATTAACAAAAATTCAGATAGAACTTCTTGAGTGGTTAATGACTATATAGATTACGTCTTGATTAAGAAACTCAATAGCTGGTTCAAACTACAAATTTTAAACAGGAGTCACTTATATGACACGCATGGTTAATTGCGTCAAACTTGGGAAAGAAGCAGAAGGTTTAAAATTTCCACCTTATCCCGGTGAACTAGGTAAAAAAATTTATAACAATATTTCTAATGAAGCATGGCAGATGTGGGTCAAGCAACAGACTATGATAATTAATGAATATCGTTTGTCTCCTGCTGATCCAAAAGCCAGAGAAATGATTGAGGAGGAAATGCAGAAGTTTCTATTTAGTGGAGAATCAATAACTCCAGAGCAATTTGTACCACCTGCATAATCTTAATTTATTCAAGAGGCTTTTCTATACTTGGAATAGTTTCTTGATTCATAACAATATTAATTTTAGTTTTTTCCTTAACTAAGTTAAATAATTCAATAACATCACGGTTTAACATTCTAATACAACCATGAGAAGCACGTTTACCAATTTTATTTTCTTCGGCTGTACCGTGAATATAAATGTAACGCTTATAAGAATCTATTCCTGTTCCTAAATTCTTACCTTCATCTAAGCCTTTTAACCACATAATACGGCTTGTCACTAAGTCTCCAATTTCTCCATTTATTTTAGCAATTTTACCAGTATTTTGGCGTGCTTTAAAAATGGTTCCTTCTGGAGCATCAGCACCAATTTTATTTTCAATATGATGCCATCCTAATGGAGTTTTATTACTATAAGCCTTGCTACCTATACCAAACTTGGAAGTCGAAATATCATAAGTTTTAACCAACTCATTATTTTCTTTACGCAGGTAGAGTTTTTGCTCAGAAATATCTACTGTAATAATAGCAGTATCAAGCAATTGATTTGCAGATGAATTTGAAGTTGAGTTTGTATCTGTTTCCATTGCTTGAATATTTGCAAAACTGATTTGCATCAATGTTATTAATATAACATATAAATATGTTGTCATTTTGAACTAAGAAATTTAAATTTGGATTGATTTTAGCATAAGTCTTATATTAATAATACAACATATAGCAAAGCTAGTATAAAATTGATAGATGTAGGTTTGATTAGCAATAATTTAATTAGACGTATTTTTATAATTATTTCATATTAGTTTTGCTATAATATAAAATATTTCAGGTAGAAAAATTATGTCATATATACTCGAAGCAATAAGAAAAGATGAACGTGAACGTGAGGCAAATCAGTTTATTGACTGCTCTGATGACAAACGAATATTTTCCAAAAAAATATTAATACTTATAATAGTTTTTTTTAACATGATAGTATGGTCTGTTTTATTGTGGTCTAAAGAACCGCTTAAATCTCCGCAAATAACTATAATATCGCCTCTTTCATCACCTCAATCTCATCAGAGACCTTAATAAAAAATCTACGGTCAAAATAATATGCACTCAATTTTAGAACGCATACTACGCCAAGCTGGTTTTACATACGATAATTTGCCAACTGATTTAGCTAAATGGCAAAAATTTCTTAATCGGATTGGAGTTTTTTTCACTAATATTGATAGTGAGCGTAAACAATTACCTCAACAACCATCATTGTTAACAATTATGTCTGCTATGGGTGATGGTGTGTGTGTTTTTGATAAACAAGGAAAATTACTGTTTGCTAACCATGCCGCTGAAAACTACTTAGGGGTAAAATATGAACAATTACAAACAACCCTTGTGTTAGAACGATTCGAGTTACATGAAAAAAATAATATATTATTGCCAGTTGATAGATTAATTCAGAAAACTTCAAAAGGTAGATTTCAAGATAATAACGCTCATTTAATAGGTGATGTTAATTTACCAATTTCTTGTACTTTTAGTCCAATTATTGAAAATAATGAAGTAACAAATATAGTCTTATCATTCAAAGATATAAGTGAAGTTAAAAATGCAGAAGCAGAGTTAATAGCTGCTAAAGAATCTGCTGAAAAAGCCAGCCAAGCTAAATCACAATTTTTATCTAGTATGAGTCATGAATTACGCACTCCTATGAATGCAATTTTAGGTTATAGTGAATTACTTAAAGAGGATTTAAGCAGTCCAATAGAAGAGTTTGATAATGACTATATGGAAGATATGCTGCAATATGTTGGTAATATTTTACAAGCTGGTTGGCATTTACTTGAATTAATTAATAAAGTTTTAGATTTAACTCGAATTGAGGCTGGTAAATTAGAAGTTAATATTGAAAAAATTGAATTAATTGACTTAATTAAAGAAAGTGTTAGTTTTGTGACACCTCAGGCTGAAAAACGTAATATAATTATTGACAATACTACGGCAACTTTATCACCTAACTATGCGTTGATAGACCAAGGTCGATTAAAACAAGTCATAATTAATTTACTTTCCAATGCAGTCAAATATAATAAAGATAATGGAAATATAACAATTAGTTTACATCAACCAAACTTTAAATGTATAAGAATTGAAGTAAAAGATGCTGGAGTTGGTTTAACCCCAGAACAAAAAGCCAAAGTTTTTGACCCATTTACTAGATTAAGTGGGCTTAATTTGATTGAAGGTACTGGCATTGGTTTAACTATCACAAAACGCTTATTAGAAATGATGGATGGGCAAATAGGGGTTGAAAGTGAAATTGATGTTGGTAGTACTTTTTGGATCGAAATTCCAACTGGTGAGGTTGTTGATAATCAAAAAGTTATTGCAGAACAAGATTTGCGTAGATATATTTTACTATACATCGAAGACAGTCGTACAAACGTTAGTTTAGTAGCTCAAATACTTAAAGCTCGGCCAGACGTTGCCTTGATGTCGGCTCATACCGGTGAAATGGGATTAGAACTAGCTCAATTACATCGACCTAATATAATTTTATTAGATATAAATTTGCCCGGAATGGATGGTTTTGAAGTAATGAAACAGTTACGAAAATCTGAACATACAAGCAGTATTCCGGTGTTAGCGTTGACTGCAAATGATACTGACAAATATTTAGAACGTGGTCGTAAAGCAGGTTTTTTAGATTATATAATTAAGCCATTGGATATTAAACAATTTCTTAAAGCAATTGATAATGCTTTGATTTAGCCTGTTTGGGTAAGATATATTGTTGTTGGTAGTCCTACAATGTATGCTTTCCAAATTTTCTATGTCTAGTTCTATCGAAAATGATATGTTTGTCATGAGGATTTTTACTAGTACCAAGGTTCTACCTTGGCACTAATTCTAAATGGCTCTATCATTTAATCACACGCTGTAAGACATAGGAAAGCGAAGCCGAGGCCGAGTAGCCTAGCGATTTGCGTGAAAGTTCTTAAATTTGAAGAAATAGTTTAAGAGAGTTGCGTTTCTTAAAATTTTGAGACAGGACATGTTGGAGCTAATAATAGCTAGTTTCACTGAAAAATTGATTAGTTCACGGAATATGGACGTTCCGTGGACATTATGAAATCTCTGCGAAACTCCTCTATTCAAGTCTATTTTTGTTATTAATCATACTTAAATGCAATGGAAATTCTCCACTCGTACTATCCTGAAAATAATGAGTTAAAGTTCTATGAATAGTTGTAAAAGCAATATTTTCCCATGGAATTTCGTCTTTGGTAAATAATTTAACATCTAAGCTTTCAATCCCGGGTCCAAATGTTAAATCAAGTAATTTAGCACGAAACATCATATACACTTGGCTTATATGAGGTAAACTGATAACTGTATATAAGTTAAGCAGTTCAATATTTGCTTCAGATTCTTCCCATGTTTCACGAGCAGCCGCTTGTTCAACAGTTTCATTGTTTTCCATAAAACCAGCCGGCAAAGTCCATAGCCCATAACGAGGCTGGATTGCTCGTTTACATAATAAAATTTTGTCTTCCCAGATAGGTAAACAGCCGGCAACAATTTTGGGATTTTGATAATGAATAGTTTTACAAGCATCGCACACGATACGAGATATATGATCTCCGTCTGGGATTTTAGATATAAGTTGTGCAGAACCGCAATGGCTACAATAATTCATAGTAGGAATGATTATGTTTGCTGATACGCTCCCTAGGGGACTCGAACCCCTGTTTTTGCCGTGAGAGGGCGATGTCCTAGGCCACTAGACGAAGGGAGCATTTAAAGAATGTTGATATTATATAATATATCTATAGATTTGTAAAGATTTCAGGTACTCCCATTAAAAAGAAATCAATAATATGAAAAAATAACACACTGAAAATTTACATATAAACTATATTTATATATATCTGTCATTATAATACCTTCACAAAAACCCAGATAAAACATGTGTAAATAGTTAAAAAGATGGTTTTGTTAAAATTGAATTTCCAAATAAACAATTGAAAAACAACCATCAATGGAAATTATAACCGTTTTAACCTGTTTAAGTCCAGTACTTGATTATACAAATATTTGTCGGCTATCAATTATAGCAGAAGCAATGTTATCAATGAGCGGTCGTATCACAATTATAGGAAATCTCTCGTTGGACAGAGAAAGATGGTAGTTATAGGACTATCCAACGTTTTTTAACAGCAAAATCAATTGGGGTTATAGTCACGGCTTTCTCATAAAAAATTAAGCCGCCTGAGCATTGCTTCAAATTTATCAGAACAGTCAGCAAAAGTTTCAATAGCAGCCTGAAAATTTTTGACTTTTGTTTTGCGTAACAAACTAATTGCCAG
>JAUCGL010000065.1 GCA_030378105.1 Candidatus Halobeggiatoa sp. HSG11
CATTTTATTTTTTCAAGAATTCTATCTTGATTATTTTTCCACCAATTATTTTTTAACTCTTCGCTTAAAATTAAAGCCTGTTGTTCCGTTAGTTGACTTTTTGCCAACAATTCTTTCATTCGTAAATTTTCTATCAAATTTGATAATACGTCTGGAGATAGAAATTTTTTATCAAAAGATAAAGTTATAGTTTGTTGTGTTGTTTGTACTTTTAGCATATTATTTCTCCATACTTGGTTTAGATGGTTTAAGACCAGCAACAATGCTCCACAAAAATTCTTTCCAAATCATAGTATATTCCTAGATTTAATTATGTCATAGTGCATTTTTGTAATATAATATCATAAATATACTAAAATTTTAAATATTGTGGAATGAAAGAATACCGAATGGCTTCAGCGGTGCGAGATGCACTGTTATTTTTAAAAGGTGTACCTGATATTGCATTAGGCGACCGAGTGTTGGTACAAGACCATAATGGCAACAAACGCAATGGTCAAGTTATTCAAACCACCAAAGAACTTGTATTAGTGCAAGTCTTTGAAGGAACGGCTGATTTAGACATAGAAAACACCTGGGTGCGTTTCTTAGAACAGCCATTTGAACTCCCCCTATCACCAGATTTATTAGGGCGAATATTCAATGGAATCGGCCAAGCCAAAGATGGACGACCGCATATAATCTCCAGTTTAAAACGCAATGTCAACGGCTCCTCAGTTAATCCAACTGCCAGAGCTTATCCCAGCGAATTTATCCAAACTGGTGTTTCCACTATAGACGGCCTTAATTCCTTAGTGCGTGGGCAAAAATTACCTATATTCTCTGGTTCTGGCCTACCACATAACCGACTAGCTGCTCAAATTGTTCGACAAGCTAGATTGCCCGGTGAAGAATCTCAATTTGCAGTTGTATTCGCAGCAATGGGAGTATCTTATGCCGATGCCAGATTCTTCCAAGAACAGTTTGAAGCCAGTGGCGTGTTAAACAATGTGGTGATGTTCATCAACCATGCCGATGACCCACCGATGGAACGACTTATTTTACCAAGGACAGCTCTCACCGCAGCCGAATATTTGGCTTATGATTTAGACTTGCATGTATTAGTGGTCATTACCGATATGACCAACTATGCCGAAGCCCTGCGAGAAGTTGCGACTGCTAAAGGTGATGTGCCAGCTCGGAAAGGTTATCCGGGTTATTTATATTCTGATTTAGCTGAGATTTATGAACGGGCTGGACGGATAAAAAATCGGCATGGTTCTATCACAATGGTTCCAGTAGTAAGTATGCCAAGCGATGACATAACTCATCCGATTCCTGATTTAACTGGTTATATCACCGAAGGACAAATAGTTCTTAGTCGAGAATTGCATAATCAGGGAGTTTATCCACCGGTTAGCATTCCACCGTCTCTATCTCGTTTGATGAAAGATGGAATTGGCAAAGGTCATACTCGTGAAGACCATTCCAGAGTGGCAAATCAAATTTATGCAGCTTATACTCGGGCTTTAGATGCTCGCAATTTAGCTTCTATTATTGGAGCCGAAGAACTTTCAGAGTTAGATCAGAAGTATCTTGAATTTGCTCAAGGTTTTGAAGAACAATTTGTTGGGCAAGGTGAAACTGTGAATCGGGATATAACTGAAACTTTGGAATTATCTTGGGAATTGTTATCTATATTGCCACGAGATACTTTAACAAGAGTGAATGAAGATGATCTGGCTAAATATTATCTTGAATCGGAAATGGTATAAAAATTGTGACTCAATACGCAAAAATAACTCGTGATGGTTTGTGGGACAACAATCCTGGTTTAGTTCAACTGCTGGGATTATGCCCATTATTAGCTGTGACTGGAACTGTTGTTAATGGTTTAGGATTAGGAATCGCAACCACTTTAACCCTGATAACTTCCAATGTAACCGTTTCATTGATTCGCAATGTTGTTCCTAATGAAATTCGCTTGCCAGTTTTCGTATTAATCATCGCTTCATTCGTTACCATAATTGAGATGATGCTGAAAGCTTTTTACTATGATTTATATTTGGCATTGGGCATATTCATTCCGTTGATCGTAACCAATTGTTCCATTATCGGTAGAGCAGAAGCATTTGCTTCTAAGCAACCGATGGATAAGGCTTTTATGGATGGATTAATGATGGGAATCGGTTTCACTATCGCATTGGCAACACTCGGTGGTATGCGAGAATTGTTAGGTTATGGAACTTTATTTTCGCAAGCAGAACTTATGTTTGGCCAAGCTTGGATGACAATAACTGTATTTGACAATTATCACAGTTTTTTATTGGCGGTATTGCCTCCCGGAGCTTTTTTTGGATTAGGTCTATTGATTGCTTTTAAAAATGCTCTCAAGAAAAGTTGAAAAATAGAAACCTGCTAGGTTTTTGAAACCTAGCAGGTTTGGATATTCAAAAAATTTATCAGGAAAATATATGTCTTTTTTAGAACTTGCAACTTCAGGAGTACAAGGTTTACGACCCTATCAACCGGGTAAGCCGATTGAAGAATTGAAACGAGAATATGGCATAACCAATGTCATAAAACTTGCTTCCAATGAAAATCCTCTTGGCCCAAGTCCATTAGTATTAGAAGCAATTCAGGCCAATTTAGCGGAATTATCTCGTTATCCAGACGGCAATGGTTTTGAATTAAAACAGGCTATTGCGAATAAATATGATGTTGAGATGGATACTATCACTTTGGGCAATGGTTCCAACGATATATTGGAGTTAATTGCTAGAGCTTTTGTTACTTCGCAGCAGTCAGTTATATTTTCCGCTCATGCTTTTGCTGTTTATCCTTTGGTGACACAGGCTATTGGAGCCAAAATGATCATAACTCCAGCTATTACTTGGGGACATGATTTAACTGCTATGCGGGAGGCAATTTGTGATGATACTCGTTTGATATTTATAGCTAATCCTAATAATCCAACTGGAACTTGGCTGGATAAAGATAATTTACAAAATTTTCTGGAATCAGTTCCAAATAATGTTATTGTGGTTGTTGATGAAGCTTATTATGAATATGCTTGCAAAAATCCTAATTATCCCAATAGCTTGGAATGGTTAAAAACTTATCCTAATTTGATTGTTACTAGGACTTTTTCTAAAGCTTATGGTTTGGCTGGATTACGGGTTGGTTATTCGATTTCTCATCCACAGGTTACCAATTTATTGAACCGTGTCCGTCAACCATTTAATGTTAATAATTTGGCTTTGGTTGCTGGAACTGTTGCTTTGAGTGATAGTGAGTATCTTGATAAAAGTATAGAATTAAATCGGATTGGAATGCGACAATTGGAAAATGCTTTTAATGATATGAATTTATCTTATATTCCATCTTTGGGTAATTTTTTGGCGGTTGAGGTTGGTAATGGGGCTAAAATAAATGAGGCTTTACTGACTAAAGGTGTTATAACACGGCCAATAGATGTTGGTTATGGAATGCCTCACCATTTACGAATTTCAGTTGGTACTGAAGCAGAAAATACAATATGTATTAATGCGTTAAAACAGGTGTTATCAGATAGTTAAGGATGTTAATGATATATTAAATTTTGGATTTTTCGCTTGACATTTTTTAAGTTAAGGTGTGATAATGTTTTTTGGGGGGAATAGAACAATTCCCTTAACGTGAAAATTTTCCTTATAATATGGTTAGTACATGTGTTGTTGGGAAGATGTTTATGATAATGAAATTATATTAGCCGGGTAGGGTCGGTGTAATGAAATGAAACCGACCAAACATGAAACCAAATCAATAATTTATTATATTTATTTATATCGTGATGGTCGGTTACGCTTTGCTCCACCAACCCTCATCATCTTTCTCTTTTGCGTAATCATCAACTAATAACTCAAAAATGAGTCATATCACACAGTATTTATGCCACAATATTATTTATATCACAACAATTGTTTGAAAAAATAACTTAATTTCAAGTTGGCATAATTATTTCTTAATATACTAGAATATTAAAATTCACTCAGGCTTTAAAAAGCTCAGAAGAGCTATTTCAGTTATTTTATACTAAACTACTAGCACTCTTTAAGTATATTTAACGATGGTGATGGAAGTAAATGACTTCCATCTACCAATTCCCTCTTATGATTTACCTTAACGATTACGATAAATATTACGTAATTGCACTAAAGTCATCACTGGACCTGATATAGCATAAATAAAAAAAACTAGAAATAAAATTTGTGGCGGATTTATCGAAATTAATACAAATAACATAACAACAAGTAAAATGTTTATAAATGGTACTTTTCCTTTAAAATCCAAATCTTTAAAACTACGATAACGGAATTTACTAACCATTAATAAACCACTGAATACAGTTATAAACCAAGTCAACCAAACTAAACTAGCTCCTTCTATCTGATAATCAGTCCCTATCCACACAAAACCGGCTAATACTCCAGCAGCAGCAGGACTTGCCAAACCTTGAAAATAAGCCTTATCAACTTTACCAACTTGAGTATTAAAACGTGCTAATCTTAAAGCAGTACAAGCTGTATAAATAAATGCCGCTAACCATCCAAGCTTACCAAGAAAATTAGTTATATCAATTAAAGATGATAAAGACCATTGATAGACCAATAAAGCCGGAGCCAGTCCAAAACATATTAAATCGGACAAGCTATCATACTCAGTTCCAAAATCAGTTTGAGTATTAGTCATTCGAGCAACTCGCCCATCAAGGCCGTCAAGTATCATACCTATAAATATTGCTATTGCAGCCGCTTCAAATTTACCATGAATTGCTGCAACTATAGAATAAAAGCCAGAAAACAAAGCTGCAGTGGTGAACAAATTTGGTAATAAGTAAATGCCACGTCGTCGCTTGCTTGGTTGTTCTTTATCCATGATTTGTCCTTAATTAATTCTTAATTCTTAATTCTTAATTCTTAATTAAAATCAAATACTTTTATAGTTTTCAGTTTCAATTAAGCGTTAAGAATTCATAATTAAGAACTAAATTTTTAGTTTTTTGTTTTATCAACCAATTTATTAGCTTTGATCCAAGGCATCATATCACGTAATTTTTCTCCAACTTGTTCCAATTGATGTTCACGACCTAAACGACGCTTGGCTTTTAAAGTTGCTTGACCTGCTTGATTTTCCATAATAAATTCTCTAGCAAATTCACCATTTTGAATTTCTTTAAGAATCTTACGCATTTCATCTTTAGTATCATCGTTAATAACACGTGGGCCTCTGGTCAAATCACCATATTCAGCAGTGTTAGAAATAGAATAACGCATATTAGCCATTCCACCTTCATACATCAAATCAACGATTAATTTTAACTCATGCATACATTCAAAATAGGCCATTTCTGGAGCATAACCAGCTTCAACCAAAGTTTCAAAACCAGCTTGAGCTAAAGAAGTTAAACCACCACATAATACTGCTTGTTCACCAAATAAATCAGTTTCAGTTTCTTCTTTAAAAGTAGTTTCAATAACTCCGGCTCTACCACCACCATTAGCAGAAGCATAAGCAAGAGCAATATCTCTAGCTTTACCAGAAGCATCTTGATAAACTGCAATTAAGCTTGGAACTCCAGCTCCTTGTGTATAAGTGGAACGTACCAAATGGCCGGGACCTTTAGGGGCAATCATAATAACGTCAATATCTTTAGCTGGTTCAATTTGTTCAAAGTGAATATTGAAACCGTGAGCAAAAGCTAAGGCAGAACCAGGTTTTATATTAGGAGCAATGCTATCACGATAAATTTTAGCTTGATGCTCATCTGGAGCTAATACCATAATTAAATCAGCCCAAACAACTGCATCTTCAACTGATTTAGTTTGTAGGCCAGCAGATTGAGCTTTAGCTTCCGATGCAGAACCACTACGCAAACCAACTACAACTTCAACTCCAGATTCATGTAGATTATTAGCATGGGCATGTCCTTGTGAACCATAGCCAATAATAGTTACTTTTTTACTTTTAATTAATGATAAATCTGCATCTTTATCATAATAAACATTCATAGAAATTCCTCAAAATTAATTATATGACACAAATAGTGCCGTGATTCCAAGTTAAGAACTACTCAACTTATATGTCAACTAAGCATTTTAGCATTAACATACTGATATAACAATATTGCTGGTTGGAACACATTAAATTCTCTTAAAATATCTTAAATTGAAAGTTTATTTAAATATTGAAACTACTTCTTAATTATTTTATGGTATATTTACTATATATAGTTTTTCAGATAAATAATTTACTAAAAACCTACCGAGGTTTCCAAAACCTCGCAGGTTTCGCACGAATGAAATATTTTACGGTAAAAACATATTGTCACAAATTTGGATATTTATTTGCATTTAAATTTCAACTGTTCAAAAATAGTTTTGATAAAAAATTTGTACAACAGTTGCAAGAAACTTTCTATACAATATAATACTTCTTATCAAAGATAATAAATTTGGTTTTTATAATGCTTGTTATTTATCAGGTAATTAATAAAAATCAATATTTTAAAAGACTCAAAACATTGAAGAAATGTTTCTAATTTTGACAGAGATTTATGAATAAAGACTTAAATAACTTAAAATATAGTTATATTATTTGACATAAATATATTAGAATAGTATGAAAACCATAAAAACTCTTAAATTTTAATATACATTACCCAGAGGTTTACAAATTAATGTTTAAATTACGTATTTTTATACTAATATTAACAGTTTCTTTAACAGCTTGTGATTTTATTCCGAGTTCAAATAATGATGATAGTTCAACAAATCAAGAAAATAATGCTAATGTTCAATTAACTCTTGCAGTGGCTCCTCAGATCGCTTGGCTGCCTTGGTACTTAGCAAATGAAGAAAATCTTTTTAACCAAGTTTCAAACAATATCCAAATAAAATTTATATCCGATACCTATCAAGGTACGATTGATAGTTTTTTAAATGGCGATGTCCATGCTATAACAATTTCAAATATTGACGCAATTGCCCAAATCGTAAGGCGTGATATTGAAGTTGATGTTATTTTAATAAGCAATGGACATAATGGCAATGAAGCTATTTTATTACCACAAAATGTAGACGGAAATGTTAATAATTTACGTGAAAAGACGTTTGCAATGACTGAATTTTCAACTCGTCATTATCTATTTGAACGATATTTAATAAGAAGTCAAATTGGTTTCGATGAAATAAGTATTGCTAATACACCTGAAATTGACATACCAGAAGCATTTAAAAATAATAAAAAAATAGTTGGTGTTGTTGCTGAAAATCCTAATTTGTATTCTCTAACTAACACATCTACAGCAAAAATACTTTTTGACAGTAGACAAATTTCTAATGAAATATTCGATTTAGTTATAATGCGTCGTGAAACATTAATTGACCATCCAGAATTTGCTCAAATCTTATTATCTAGTTGGTTTACAGTTACTCAAAGATTACAAGGTAATAAAAAAGGCCCAACTTTAAGTAAATTAGGAAACTTGATTGAACTAACACAGCAACAATATGCAGCTCAATTAACAACTACACCACTTAATGATACCCCTGCTAAGGCTTTAGCTAAAATCCGAAGCCGTAGTATTCGTAAAACCATGCGACATATTCAATATTTTATTGAGCGACATGGACTAGCTAGTGATGAAAGTTTTACCGATTGGGTATCTTATCCGGGTCGTAATCCAGCTATTTTACATTTTAACGGACAACCATTACAACAATTTATTGCACCATCGGTTAAAGAATAATGAAACCAAGTCAAGCGTTAAATCGACCTTTAATTTATCATGTTGGTGACAGCAGTAATGTATATGATGATGAAGAGGTTATTATCCGTAGACTTGGATTTCGAATTGGGAATTTAGGACTATTAATTGCTCAACGAGCTGTTAGTGAATTGTCAGATATACCACAAATTTGTCAATTACCATTTACTACTTCTTGGTTGTTAGGTTTGATTAACCTACGTGGTAATTTAGTACCAGTATTTGATTTATTTAATTTATTACAATTTCAAATTGATAAAAAGAAAAAAACCAAATTATTGATTTTAGATCAAGGAGAGGCTGCTGGTGCTATTATTATTAACGAATTGCCAGAACATCTGTCTTTTTCAATTAATGATGAACTTGGTAGTTTACCTCCTTTACCTGATGTTATTCAGCCTTATACAACTAGTGGTTATGAAAAAAATAATCAGCTTTGGTTCAATTTTGAACATTTAGCTTTTTTTAAATCTTTATCAACTAAACTAAAAACGTGATATTTAATGCTTAATTCTTAATGCTTAATTAACCTGAGCATTTAGCATTTAGCTTTGAGAATTAAAATTATGAAACTACGACAAAAGATGTTTATCGGCTCGGCTATTTTAGCTGTGGTACCGGTTGTTATTACTGGTTTATTTACCAGTCAAATCGCTAGTACACTTGGCCAACAAGCTCTTACCGAAAGTGCTCAAAGTCATATAACTTCGGTACGAGACTCTAAGAAAAATCAAATAGAAGACTATTTCACTTCACTTTTTAACCAAATAAGAATTTATGCTGATACAAGTACCACTATAGACGCAATGAAAGGTCTTAAGGATGCATATCCAAGATTCTTAGAAGAAGCTATGCTTTCCTCTAGTTTTGATGCTATGCTTAATGAAGAATTTGAAGAAGAAGAGGAGGATGGGCCACCAGCACCAGCAGCATTACCAGTTGATGATTATCAGCAAAGTGTAGAAGATTATTATAGTGATGCTTTTTTTCAGGAATATGGTAATTCTAATGTTAATGAAGCTCCAGAAATAGAAACCTTAATGAGCCAATTAGATGATAATAGTGTAGCTATGCAACATTATTATATATCGTCTAATCCTAATCCACTTGGAACTAAAGAAGAATATTTTTCTGCTAATGATGATTCCAGTTATACTCAATTGCATAGAGATTATCATTCATATTTTCATGATATCCAAAGACGTTTTAACTTTGAAGACATATATTTAGTTGATATAACTACTGGCCATATTGTTTATTCTGTTATTAAAGAAATAGATTTTGCCACCTCCCTAAGGGATGGGCCTTATGCTAAAACAGGTATAGGTCAAGTATTTGAACAAGCTCGTTTATCTTCTCATAGTAGTATTTCTATGGTAGATTTTGCCCCTTATTTACCTTCTTACGATAATCAAATGGCATTTATTGGAACTCCTATTTTTAGCGGTGAACAAGCTGTTGGAGTTATCATATTTCAGGTTTCAATTGAACCAATTAACAATATTATGACCAATCGTAAGGTTTGGCGTTATGATGAATCAGGGCGTACTGGTGAAACCTATATTGTGGCTTCCGATGGCACGATGCGGAATGATAGTCGAATGTTTATTGAAGACAAAGAAGGCTATTTATTCTCAGTTCAACAAGCTGGTTTGCCTGAAGATGTTATTTCCAATATTGAGCTTAAGGATACCAGTGCTGGTTTGCAGATGGTGGACAGTCCGGGAACTAGGTCGGCTTTTTCAGGCATAACTGGTTTTGACTTATATGAAGATTATCGGGGAGAATTTGTATTATCTGCTTTTTCACCTATTAATGTGGTTGGAATTCAATGGGCTATTTTCTCCAACTTACAAGAAGATGAATCTTTGGAACGGTTAGAATCGCTTACGGAAGAAATAACTAAAGTTGGTGCTTATATAGCTCTTATCATTCTGATTTTTGGTGGAGGGGGTGGTTTCCTATTTTTTGGTAGAATTGCAGCTCCTATTAGCCATCTTGAAACAACAGTTAATAAAGTTGCTGGTGGTGACTTAACCGCTCGTGCTGATATTCAGACTAACGATGAACTTGAAACTTTGAGTCGAGCTTTTAACGGCTTACTTGATGACCGACTCACTGCGTTAGCCAAAGCTGAGAAAGAAAATGAAATGCTTAACAACTCTATTATTGAATTGCTTAAAGCTTCCTTCCAGCTAAGTCAACGTGACCTTACCGTGCAGGTTCCAGTTACTGAAGATGTGACCGGCCCATTGGCTGATGCTATTAACCAGATGGCTACTGAAACAAGTAAGGTGTTGCTCAATGTGCGGCACGTTACCGAACAGGTGGAAAATGCTTCGCATCATGTTAAATCTCAGGGTGATAAAGTTTCCAAAGTGGCTGAGGCGGAACGTGAAGTGGTGGATGATACCATTACCGAACTTTCTGCTGCTGCTGAAGCTATGACTAAAATTGCTGAAGTTGCTAAATCATGTAATGAAATTGCTACTCAGGCAACTCGCACCACTCAAACAGCGTTGAGTACTGTAACTAACACTGTTGATGGTATGGGTGAAATTCGGGAAGCTATCCATGAAACGGAAAAACGTATTAAGCGACTCGGTGAACGTGCTCAGGAAATTAGTAGTATCGTTGACATCATTAACAACATTGCTGAACGTACTCATGTATTGGCTTTGAACGCAAGTATGCAGGCGGCGGCAGCTGGTGAAGCTGGACGTGGTTTCTCAGTGGTTGCGGACGAAGTGCAACGACTCGCTGAAAGTTCTCGAAATGCTACTTCACAGATTTCGGCATTGGTTAAAAACATTCAGGTGGAAACTAATGATACGATTGCTACGATGGATAAAACCATTGGTCAGGTAGTTGAAGGTTCGAGGCTTGCAGAGCGGGCTGGTGAACAGATGAAAGATACTCAGAATACAACGGCTAACTTAGTGCAAGTGGTTGAACAGATTGCAATGGCTTCCAGACAACAGGCTCAAATAAGTAATGATTTACAAGAACGAGCTGGTACGATTCAAATAAGTACTCGTGAAACAGGTAAGCAGTTAGAAGAACAGACGATTCAGACCGAAAAACTTGTGGGTTATTCACAAGAATTAATTGAATCAGTTCGAGTATTTAAACTACCTGATTTAGATTTGGAGGAAGAGATTTAAAAGGTTAAGAAAATTGGAGTACAAGGTTTCCTTGTAACTCCAACATATTTCTTAAGCAATAATTTTAACTAAATAATATAACCACGTTCTTCATGAAGCACGATATCTAAGCCTTCAATTTCCTCTTCTTTGCTTACCCGTAGACCAATAGCACATCAATCAATTTTTCTCGTTCCAACGCGCCGGCGTTGGAATGCAGGATACACCGCACTAGCGGTGCGAAGAAATTAGCATATTAATTTTCTGATTCACTGTGCAATCTTGTACATTAATTTGACAATGTATTTTTTATATATACGCACCGCTAGTGCGGTGTATCCTGCATTCCAACGCTGGTGCGTTGGAACGAGAAAACAGCCGTATAAATAAGTACAGCTCGTAGGGTGCATTACACGATAGTGTCATGCACAACATGGATGGATTTGGTGTATGACGTTTCAACTTATACACCTTACGAGTTCTTGTGATGAGGTGACGGAGATTCCTCAAGTATTGGGCTTAAACCAAACTTGACATCAATTGTTTATTAAGAATATAATTAAATTTTAACTATAATAATGAGATAAGTTATGCAAGAACAGCAAGCTGTTAAATATGGGGAAGTTGAATTAATTCCCGGGATAAAATGTGATGGGTATATTTTGACTGATGGCAGTGCATGTTTAAGTGAACGTGGTGCTGCTAAATTATTGGGAGTTGATCATATGCACTTAAAACGCATGGCGACAAACTGGCCTCCAAAAATACTTAAACCGTTTATTGATAAGGACTGGAGCATGGCGACAAACTCAGTAATAGTTACCGCTAAAAATAGTCCTTATCAAGGTAGAAATATTTCCATTTATGATTCATTGACCATTGAAAATCTGATTCGTTCTTATGTTTTTGCACTTGCTAATGACAAGTTACGTAAAAACCAAATACATATTGGTAAAAGATGTGCAATTTTACAATCATCTTTAGTTCGCAGTGCTTTAAAAACCGCCATCCAACAAGCTTGCGGCATAACTCCAAACATCCAACAAACTGTGCAAGAACAATGTATTAAGTTGATGAAACAGTTTGGTTTGAAAGCTTCTTTTCCTGATGAAACATATACTAAAAAAGATATTCTCAGTTTCCTTGATAAACCAGCAAGTACTTTAAACAGTTATCTTAAAAAGCATGATATTCCTCATGAGAAGATTGATTATGAGACTATTAAGGCGAATGGTGGTAAAGCTAACCGGATGAATGGCTATAATTTGGAAGCTGTCAGTAAAATTGTGTTGGGTATGGATTCGGTGGTTGGTATTGAGTTGAAGAAGCAGATTTTTGGTAATGCTGGTACGTTGGTGAGGACAGATACAAAGGGTGAGATTGAGTGGCAACAAGTTTTAGCTCAGGTATTTGATGGGTTTGGATTTTGTTATAATTATTGTTTTGGTAGTTATCGGGTGGATTTTTTTATTAAGGATTTGAAGTTAATCTTGGAATGTAACGGTTATGATAATCATCGTTATTATAATCAGGAAGAGGAAAGAGAGCGAGAACAGCTTTTAAAACAAAATTATAGTATCATTCGGTTTCATCATAAAATCACTTTGGAACAGTTGTTTAACGGTATTCTTAAGACTAAAATGGGTAAGGTGGTTAGGTTGTATGATATTGAACCGGTTTATTCGAGTGGTTGTGGTGGGAGTTATATTGGTGTTAATTAATTTTATCTCGTTCTTTAATGTCATTGTTGGGAATGTCTACTATACACTCTTAATAATCAGGAAAATTTAACAATTCGTTAAATAACTCAACTTTTTATTGACTTATTTTTTATTTAGTATTTTCATAATTCTTTTTACATTCTAAAAATTTCGAAATATAATTTTTTAAAGTGGGTAGGTCGGGTTAGCGAAAGCGTAACCCGACATAAACATAATGGCCAAAAATGTTGGGTTACGTTGCCACTAACCCACGGCTTTCTCATAAAAAATAACGTGATAAATCAATAAATTACAAAATTTGCCGTAGAGATTCTCATAGAATGAATGTACGTAAATAATAACAAAACAATGACTTACGCATTAAATTTTACTTCAGACGGAGTGGATTTTTTGTAACACATTGAAAAATAAATTATATTTTTATGAGAAAGCCGTGGCCACTAACCCAACCTACCTGGCTTATACACCTTACGAGTTGACAATAAAAGCAGCAATCATCATAATGTTAATAACATTTTTTGTTAAAAGTGCTTCTTAAATTCTGCTTTGGAGTTTTATATCATGACAAATCAAATGATGATAAACCATGATTTTCACGGTATCGTTATTCGTCAACGTTCCAGTGATGGTTATTTGGATGCTACAGCTATGTGTCTATCTGTTAATAAACGGTTTAAAGATTATCGCCGTCTTAAATCAACTAAAATATTCTTAGTTGAATTATCCAATTATCTTGAGCATAATAATCCCGTTAGGCTAATTAGCCCAATGGAACAAAATCAACAACTTATACAGATTATACAAGGTGGGATTCCAGAAGAACAAGGAACATGGATACATCCATATGTCTCTATTAATTTAGCCCAATGGTGTAGTCCAATATTTGCTGTTATGGTAAGTGATTGGGTTTATGGACTGCTTGATAAGGGTTCAGTATCACTTAAACCAGAACCAACTCAAGAAATAGCTGAGTATGTCAAAATCAATGCGGATATATTGGAAGGCTTTGGAATCACTGGCACAGCTAAACAGAATGCTCTCAATAATTCCATTAAGGATAAGTTTGGGTATGATGTTCTAGAAAACTTGAACACAAAAGCACAACAGACTGAATTACAACAATCTGAAGCTTTATTATTAATTCCAAGTGATATAGCTAAACGTACAGGATTAAGAAGTGCTAGACAAGTTAATGTTAAGCTCATTGAATTAAAACTACAAACTCCATACCGAGATAGTAAGAAACGTTTGCACTATAAATTGACCGATAAAGGACTTAAGCATGGTACTTATCAGGATAAGAGTTATAACTCAAGTCGGCCTGTTCGTTCTATCAAGTGGTATGAGAGTGTTTTGGGGTTGTTTTGATTGGGGAACGTAATCAAATTACTAGCTATCTGGCTGCTATTACTTTTGGTGTATGACGTTTCACTTATACAGCTTACGAGTTGTTACTTCGGCGAGTGGGAATTAGTAAATAATTCCATTAAGGGGCTTGTGTGATTTTACTTTGAATAAGAAAAGTAGTAAAATTGAAATTGCTTGGTTTTTTGGCTTCGATTATTGATTCTGTGGAGAATGTGAAGCGGGAGGCTCGGTATTGAATGTGTGACATTAAATTAAATATTTTTTAAGGAGAAATCTTAATGAAGTTTGTATATGCTGTTTTAAATTGGGGATTTGGGTTACTTTTTCTGCTTTTGGGAACTTTTGGAGTACTAGCTGAGTCTGTATTACAAGGAATTCCTTTTATTTTCATTTCTTTAATTTTGTTACCTCCTGTTAGAAATTTTGTTTACTCAAAGACAAGGAAGGAAATGTCTGTAGTTGTAAGAACTATTTTAATTTTTGTTTTTTTGGGTGTATTTGGTGTTTTTAATCATCAAAATATGGAGAAAAAACATGCTCAAGATTTGGCAACTCAGCAAGCTAAACAAAAAAATGAACAGCAAAGATTGGAAAGAAAGCAACAAAAAGTTGTTTATTTTAATGCTAATAGAGAGAAAATTATTTTAGATATAAAAGCGTCTCTTACTGCTAAAGAATATCAATCTGTATTGTCACAGTCAAATAAGTATCTTGTACTAGATGACAAAGAGTTAAATGAGTTAAATGCCATAGCAAAAACAGAACTTGCTGCGATAAAAAAAGCAGAAGAAGCTGAAAAGAAACGACTTGCTGATATTGAAAAAGCTAAACAAGCCGAGATTAGGAAAGCTGAACTTGCTGAAAAGAAACGGCTTGCTGATATTGAAAAGGCTGAACAAGTTGAAAAGAAACGACTTGTTGAGATTGAAAATGCTAAACAAGTTGAGATTAGGAAAGCTGAACTTGCTGAAAAGAAACGGCTTGCTGATATTGAAAAGGCTGAACAAGCCGAGATTAGGAAAGCTGAACTTGCTGAAAAGAAACGGCTTGCTGATATTGAAAAGGCTGAGAAAACAAAACAATTACTTGCTGAATTGAAAAATGTTCCTGTTGAAAATTATGAAAAAAATAAGAATTTATATTCTCAGTTATCAAAGATTAATCCTGACAATAAAAAATATAAGATAAAGTTAAAATTTTATGAAAATAAAATTTCAGATAAAAAGAAGGATATCGCTTTAACTGGTTCTGATAGACCGAAATGCACTCAAGATGAGATGTGGGAATACATGGTAAATAATGCTTATCGAGTTGCTGACAAATACGCAACAAATCATAATCCACGCTCTACTTTTTTTGCTTTGAAAAAAGAATACTCTTTTAAAAAGCAGTTAGGAGGAAATTACAAAGGCAAATATTTACTTTTTATAACAAACAGACACGGGAGCGATACTAGTTTTGCTACACTTTTACCTTTGTTTGATGTAAATAAATCAACTAAAGAATTAGATGATGAAAAATCTTTATGGAAAGTTGTTATTGCCAAATTAAATGGCGTTCAGTATTAGTAGCTTCTGTATATTTTAGCACCACATAGACAGATTTGGTGTATGACGTTTCACTTATACACCTTACGAGTTTGAAGAAAGTTCCTCATGTTGATTTAGTGAAGAAGTAAGTTAATTTAATATCTTACTAGTTATTTAAAGAAACCCGACTGTCGAGAGATGGTTGGGTTTTTTTGTGGGTTACATAAATGTGAAGAATGAAATTAAAAATTATATTGAAATTTAAGAATTTAATACTACATTAAGTGCTTGTTATAAATTAAATAAATAAATGGAGAAAAATTATGGCGAACATAATTAAAGGGAATCGTGACGGAAAAAATGGGGGAAGTGATACTTACTGTATACCCGGACGTGATTCAAATATCCCACGGAAAGTAGTAGTGAAAGAAATTGGAGATGGCAAACATCCAAATTTCACTACTTATACTACTCCTGAAGGGGAAACTTTTGTAAAATCAAAACCTAATAATTTTACTGAAGATAATGTAAATTCATGAAATTAGTTGAGTAGAACTAAGTAATAATTTTATTGTTGCTTTAACTACCTTACTTTAATATCAGTTTTCAAACACAGGAAAAATTATGGATTATTTAGATATATGGTACTGGGTATTAGCTAATAAAGAATGGCTGTTTTCAGGTATTCTTGTATCATTTTTTTCTTTTTTTACAGGTAGAAAAAGTTATCAGAAACAGGAAACAAAACTGTCTAATACTATAAATAATACTTTGAACATTGTTGTTAAAGATACAGAAGAATTAAAGCAATTAATAATAATTAATGAATATGATAAAGCCAATTTGTTATTGGATAAACTAACTAATAATCTTGAAAAACTAAAAGAATATTCAATTCTTATTCGTAAAATAACTCATCCAGCTGTAATTGGTAATATTTATGATTTACAAAGAATTCCAATTGATGATTTAAAAGAATATTACAGTATTTTAAGTAAAATGACAAGTCTTATTACTCTAAATCCTGGAGGTCATGTAAGACATTTAGAAGTACCATTAGATAATTTATTAGAATATAAATCTATTCTTGATGAAATTGATAAAAAGATGACAGTTGTGATAGAAAAAAGTTCAAAACTTAACTCCTAAAATATATAAGCGAAGCGTCATATTACGAGTTTATGGATTCCAAGATTAAGTTAGGGTTAATTTTAGAGTATATTTGCATGTTCAACTTCTAACAAATATTGTAATGGACTGTTTTTGGCTCCTATTCTGTTGTTTTGATTTTTTATTTCTTCAAGAACTAAATTATTATGAATATACAGTTCAATATAACCAGTGAATTTTAAATCACGCTCCTCTGAAACATCATGAATACCTTCACTATTCATACCATCATCTACTACTTCTCTATTGGTATTTTTTAAAAGGTATCCATAATCAATGAAGCTTATGCAATAATTAACCGTTGCTGTCATGGTAAATTCAACTTCTAGTGAGAATGTTTTTTCAGTTAAATATTCAGCGTTATTTATTAGAAAATTATCTATTGTTTCTATTTGTGGATGCTCTACCCGCTCTCCAAATGAGTCCACACCTAATTTGTCAATAAATGATATTGAATCATCTTCTAAACACAAACATTCCAAACCTTCCAAACCTTCTATTTCACATTCATGCTTAATTAAGCCATCTAGCATTTTTTTTGTAAAATTATCGCTTGATAAGTACTCTTTAATAGCATTTATTTTAGATAGATAATCTAGTTCTTCTAATTTATTTTCGTTGTCTTTTTCATGAAGAAATTCTTTTATTGAATTAAAAACATAAATATTTTGTATTTTTTCGAGATGTTTTTTAAAAAATCCATCTTTTAAGATTACAGTTAAATCTCCTTTTTCTTTTTTAAGTGACATGATGCTTGAGTTAATAATCGCATCTGGTATATCTTCTCGACTTTTTGCTCTACGATATACACCTTTACCCAAAAAATATTCATCCATAACTGTATTCATGCAATTTATATCGAAAGGAATAATGTTAATTTTATGATTTAAAACCCATACGTCAAACTCTTTATTTATCTCTTCTTCAATACAGTTTTCTATATTACGACATGATTGTTGTATATCAATAATGCTTGAACTTAATGTACTTTTATTTTTTAGTCTTTTTATTATAGACGATAGACCATTATGTACTTTTTGAACATCATCTTTAGAGTAGCTAACTTTCTTTGTTAAAAATTCACGTTTCACCAACTCTGGTATATATATTTCTACATGATCAGCTAATGATAATCTCATTAATAATTGCATATTATGAGAGTAAAGTCCTTCTTGGTGCAAAATATTAGTATCTATGATTAATGTGATCAAAATTCATCCTATGGTTTTGATATCCTAACACCATTCTTGAGCCACCGATAGCCGGGTAGGGTCGGTACAATGAAATGAAACCGACCAAACATAAATCCAATCAATAATTTATGTATTTTTTATATCATAATGGTCACTTAACGCTTTGCTCCACCGACCCAACAAAACTGTTTCGCTGAAAAATCAATTAGTTCACGGAATATGGACGTTTCCGTGGACATCATGAAATTTCTCTTGTGTAACTGGCATATTAAATGTTGCTGTCATGATTGCTTTCTTTGTTTTTATTTGTGTAGCAAAAATTACCAGAGAGCCAACTTATTATACATGTTATCTTGATTTATCTGTGGAATTTTCTTGGTAGCCTCAACCACATATATTCAATGCCATAAGAAATACTTTTGGATCATTTTCTTCCAAAGTAATAGTATCTGTTTCTATTTAATAATAAAGCTATATTTAGCCATTGGGTAATGAATTTATTAGAATCAGTTAATTTAGAAATTTTTTCGGCAAGTGTAACTGGAAGTTCGATTGTAAGTTGCATTTTTTCCATCTTAACTGTTTTGGCTCAAGTGCAATAGAAATTGTTAATAAAATGGTCGGTTTCATTGTATTATATCAACCATACATGATTAAATATATTTAACAATAAAACATCTGCTCCCAATTATCGTTAAAAATAAGTTTTCACAGCAAATTCAAATTGATTAATAAAAATATCTTTAAATGCTATTATATTATTCTGTTCATAAAATAACAACATCGCTTTTTTATAATCAATTGAATTGACAGTTCTAAAAGAAATTGGACAATAATTATGACTGATTAAAACAGCATTGCTGATAATTCTTGCTGTCCTTTTATTACCATCATTAAATGCCTGAATGTATGATATTAATACTAACAACAATAATGCTTTTTCAAAAATATTTTTTTTATGGTTGACTAAGTTGCACATATCATCCAAGGTTTCTTTAATCTGAAACTCATTATCCAAAGGTTTATAATTAGTGCCTGAAATGCCCACTCTTCTTTTACGTATATTACGATCAACTCCTAAATCCCGAATCAAAATACTGTGAATATCCTCAATTCTAGCTAGGGTCAGTGGTGTTACATAATCAGGTTCAGTGATAATAAAATCCAATGCTGCTTTATGATTTAATAACATTGTGGCATCATCTTTTGCTTTTCCTTCGGCCGTTTCTTGTTCTTTTAACAAACGTTCTGTTTCCAGTAAAGAATAGGTATTGCCTTCAATTTGCGATGATTTCCAACTTAAATCAATGGCTAAACGTTCAAGTTCTCTAGAATATCCCGAATGAGACAATTGAGATATATTATTTGTGTATTCTTTTTGAAGTCTTTCTAAATGTTGTAATTCTTCCTTTGTGAATAAATCGACATGAATAAGAATTTCTGTTATCAATGAAAAATTAAAGCCGTCTTTAACCTGACGTTCATCTTGTTCTTTTTTAAAATAGGTATCAATACTTAATGGATAAAATAGTTCATAAGTTATTGATATTTTATAGGTAGTTCCTCTACCCTTACCGATTGATGAAATTAGATTTTCAGCTTTTAATTTCGCAATAATTCTCTTCAATGTAGCATAACTAATATTTAAACCTAAGCCATCAAATATATCTTTGGAAGATAAATTTGGTTGGGTACAAATATAATCAATAACAAGTTTACTGTTTTTGTCTAACATAATGTTTTATCTTTAAAGCTCAAAATTAAATTATTTAAAGTTCATTATACAGCATAAATGAGCCATATTGTTTATAATTTTGAGCTATAAATTCTGAAAACTAAATTATTTTTTACATTCATTTATAGCACTTCCCAAATATGTAAACCACAAAAAATGATATAATGATAAAAAAATCAACTCGTAACTCGTAAGGTGTATAAGCGATAGCGTCATAAACCATAATAACAAGATATGTAAGGTGGGTAAACGTCTTTTTATTTGCTCATCTTCATTTCAAACGAAATTACAAACAGAGGTTTAAATGATAAACACACCGCAATTAACTAATTTACAAATAGAAATTTTAGAGCTTTATTCAACAGAACTACTAGAAAAAGAACTCAATGAACTAAAAATACATATGGCTAAATTTTTTGCTAATAAAGCTATTCAGGAAGCAGATACCATTTGGGAACAAAAACATTTATCCCAAAAAGATATGGAAAAATGGTTAAATGAATTAAAAAATTGTTCTTGATACAAATATTCTATTGGTTTCAATTTCATCAAAATCACAATACCACTGGATTTTTGAAAAATTACTAAATGGTGAATTTGGATTATACATAACTACTGAAATTTTGACTGAATATGAAGAAATTATTACCTCAAAATACAATAGAAATGTGGCAAAAAATGTAATAAGGACTTTGCTTAAATTACCAAATGTATATCAACAAATTATATATTATCGTTGGAACTTAATAAATGCTGACCCTGATGATAACAAATTTGTTGACTGTGCCATAAGTGCTAATACCAACTATTTAGTTTCAAATGACAAACATTTCAATGTATTAAAAGAAATTGTATTTCCAAAAATAATTGTTCTCAAAATTGATGAATTTCAAAAGGTAATTTGACAGCTACCATATTTCTAGAGTTACGCAGTACTGAGCCGGGTAGAGCCGATGCAATGAAATGAAACCGACCAAATATAAATCTAATCAATAATTTATGTGTTTTTTATATCATAATGGTCATTTAACGGGTAGTCCCTACAAACCAATGCAGTTTCTGTTAAATCAATATCTTACAGGTATAGGAGCTGTCAGCAAAAATCTCCAATTAAGTTGTTTATGAGTTAAACCCATTTTCATAGCAGGGGTATAATGTTGGTAACATTTTGTAAATTTTTTTTGGGTAGATATTTTAACTCGTTACCCTTTTATGAAATTGAACATAATTGTAATTATACAAATTAATCCATAACATACGATTAAAATTAGTTTTCTTTTTGCAATAGCCAAGCGTTTTCCTTGCTAAATAAGAAACATGTTGTCTTAATGTGAGGTTAGAACGTTCTATAAATGAAGTATTTTGAGTACCCTGTGGAAAATCTTTCTTATTACCTGTAAACAAAACATTTTTTGACACTAATGTAATGTAACGTTTAAAGCGTTTTTTAATAATTTGCAAGTACTTATATGGTATATTTGTTAAATGTATGGAAAGAGCATTCTTATAAGCGGCAAGTTTATCTGTTGTGATTTTCAATATTTTATCTTCAGTCCAATTACCAAAGAGTTTCAATGTTTTAACCAAACGATTTGCCGTATAAGTGGTACGAGAACCAACTTCAAAGTTAATCCAAAACTTCGTTGGTACATCAAGGGCAGCAAATACCCATAATTGATGTTTTTTGCTCTGTAAAATATGACCATAATTCATCCATTTGTACGAATAGTAAATTTAGTTTAATTGTTATACAAAGAAATACATGAAATTCCTCGCTTTTTTGCTAATGGCTTCAACCCACTGTTCAATAGTCCGTTACCATCATATCCTATAATGTTACGCGATTTGTTCTACAGATAATCCACAGGAACACATTTTCGCAACCATTTCATATTCATAAAAACTACCTTGCTTTTTAAATAAACCTGAATATCTTGCTTCCGAAAAACGATGATTACCACCATGACACTTCAACATCTGTCGGGGGTATAGAATCTGATTTTGTTGTATAAACACCATCTTTGGTTATTGTAATTCGTTGGGTCTTGGTAGCAGGGACATTTTTTATCTGGACATAATATTTGTACTTTTGTATTAATTTTTTTGCACATATATTTACATATTTTTATTAAGTGTTTATATCAATATAAAATACTATTATAACATACCTGCATTGGTTTGTAGGGACTACCGGGACTTTAGTATGACAGTGTAAATTTTAAAACAACGTTATTTCGTACTTAACACCTCAACTCCAGTCCAATCATCTGGGACTCCATTTTCGTGGTAATATTTACAACGATCTACATAAATTTGAGTTGCTTTATCATCAGCATAAATTTGTAAAACTTTATTAAAACAATCAAGTGCTTTAGAAAATTCTTTACACCGATACAGAGCAATACCCTGCTCAAAATTTGCTAAGGTTTTCTTTTTCAACTCAAGAATTTCTGGTAAATCTCCATCAAATACCTCATAAACTGTTACTGGCTTTGATTTACCTTTAACTTTAACTTTATCAATATCTCGGATTAAATATTGGGAAGCATTGGTTAAATTGCTATAAGTAACTTCCGAAATTAATAATGAAGCTCCATATTGTTTAGTCATACCTTCAATACGAGAAGCTAAATTAACCGCATCCGAAATAACCGTACCTTCCATACGAGTTAAACCACCAATCGTACCCAACATTAATTTACCAGTATGTAATCCAATTCCTATTTTAATAGCATCCTGCCCTTTACTTTGCAAAGTTATATTATATTGATAAAGTTTTTTAAGCATCGCAACTGAACCAGCAACCGCATCATCAGCATTAGTTGGAAATAATGCCATAATTGCATCACCAATATATTTATCTATAACTCCATGATATTCATAAATAACTGGTTCCATTTGACCTAAATAAGAGTTGATAAATTCAAAATTATCTTGAGGTGTCATTTTTTCGGAAATACTAGTAAAACCTCTGACATCAAGAAATAAAACTGTCATTTCTTTTTCTACTTGATCACCTAAATTAATTTCTAACACACTCTGTTTATCTAATAATTTTAAAAATTCTCTAGGCACAAATCTTTCATAAGCTTTATTCACCTTTTCTAAATCTTCAAACACTTCTTGTAGTTGTGTTGCCATACTTTTAAACGATCTAGCAAGATTACCAATTTCATCAGAACGTTCTGTAGGTAAGTCTTGTTTCCATTTACCAGCCATCAGTTTTTGAGCGGCAGAATTCAAGCGTAATACTGGCATAACTGGCCATTTAGAAATTAATAAGCTGATCAGAATCGCAATTAGCAATGCAGCAAAACATAAAAAAATTGTAGTGCGAGTATTTGCATTTATATGTTCCATAAAATCAGCTTCTGGAATAATCACCACAATTAACCAATCAATCCCTCGTTCATCTTGCAATGGCTTAACCTGTAAATATTGTCGTTGACCATCAAGTTCAAATTCTAAATGTTTACTAACTTTTATATTATTTAAATACTTGAAATGTTTGATTAAATATTCAAAAGAATGATTAATTTCTGGAATTTTACTATGTTGAGCATCAAGTCGCTGTACTTCTTTATTTTTAGGATTTATTAAGTAAGGTTTTTCTTCAGTTGAAGATGCCACTATCATCCCAGAACGTTCCATAATAAAGGTTTTACCAGTTTTACCAATTCGTAATTCTCTCAAAAAATCACTTATTTGAGATAAAAATATGTCAGTTCCCAATACACCTTTTAATTTACCATCATTACCATAAAAAGGTTGGTTAGCCGAAACTGTTTGAGTCACTGCTAAATCAAAATTATTAGCATCAAGCAGAGCATAAATCTCACTCCAAATTGGTTTATTAGCTTTAACTGTATTTATATACCAAGGTCTTTGATATGGCTTATAATTTTCTATAGGACTAGTTAATTTTTCTGGATAACCTTCACTATTAGCTAAATATTCGGCGGTAACTGTATAAAGGTAAAATTGTTCTTTTTTATTAGAATTAGATGTTTTATTTTCTCGACGTTCCGCTCCAATATATTGACCTTGTTCACTAGCAAAAGAAATATAACTAGCTGAATCAAACATTTGTAATTGTTGCCAAAAAAGATGTTGAATTTCTTTTTCATTAGACAAATAATCTAAAGCTCCAAGACGCAAAGTATCAGCATTAATTTGATTGATTAAATGTGGAGTTTTTAAATAACTTAATAAATGTTGTTCAATACGGGTGGTTATTTCATTACGCAATTCACCGGTCAATTCAGTAATGGCTTTTTGCCCATTGCTAAATGAAAGATACCAAATTAAACCAACAACTGTTAAAAGTTGGATAATAAACGGCACTATTAAGACAACTCGAAGTGGAAGTCGTCCAGATAATTTAGAAAAGTAACTAATCAAAGATTTAATTTGCATAACTACAACTGTAGTTCCCAGAACATTTATAAAATAGCCAAATTGTCATATTTCTGTTTAAGATAATATTTTAAACTATAAAACTCTGCAAAATTTGGGCAAGTTTTACTTAAAGCTTGGATTGAATAATCTATTATTGCGAAATAACTATTCATTATAACTTAAATTTTATATATAAGGTAGCGTGAAGTAAAATTGACAGGCACTCTCGTTAAAAAGAAATCATTAATATGAAAAAAGTGAGAAACCATAAATAGGGGCAAGCGAAAGTCTATGCTGTCGAAAAATAGCTATTTTGACTAATTTTTGTATCTCAATTCATGGATAGTAAATAATTGAAAGTTGAAAGTTGAAAATTATGGTAGGACTTAGTATATTCCACTGATTTCATCGGTGATTATTCACATTCAATCCTTTCAGGATTTGAACAACTCCAACGAGGTTTACACTTGAATAGCCATAAAAACCTATGATACTTTAAAAATCAAAAAATGGGAAATTTTAAGACAGAATAAAAGCTGTTTTTTGACAAACTAGGAATTTCTCCTTTTATAGGACTTACGCATTGACAAACATAATAAAGTGTGAATTGCATTAAAATCATATATTTATTACAATATAAACTAATTAATTGTCATTCCCACGAAAGTGGGAATCTAGCGATCTCAAAGATTCC
>JAUCGL010000066.1 GCA_030378105.1 Candidatus Halobeggiatoa sp. HSG11
AAATGCTGATAATTAATATCACTATAGTTATAGAATTTAGAATAAAAAAATTTAAAATTAATAAGTTACAAAATGCTTGAAACCTAATATTATAATTTGAAGGTGATTTAAGTCATAAGTTATTGCATAAATTTAAAATTCTCAAAGTTTTTAAAAAGCTTAGCGAGAACAAGACCAATATTAAAATTTTTGCTGTAATTTACTCAACTTAAAAAGTACTAAACAAAATAATTATCTTTAAGGTAATATTATCAATTTATTTGTACAGAATTTTTAAGATAAAAGTTGCATCACTGTATTAAAGAATTGATTAAGTTTATGTACGTTCCAATACGTCAATACCATCGCCAATTGAATATTTATTTCGGGAATGAGCGAAGCGGATTTCCCGAGACAATGAATTCTGACATTAGCGAAGGTTATTAATACGTAAATCCTATTATATATTCCAGCAACACTTAAATGAAGAAACAATGTCTGGCAAAATCCTGTATATAGAAGATGACATAGTAACAGCTGCCTATGTTCAAACTCAACTTGAACAGTATGGTTATGTTGTTGATATAGCAACTGATGGTAAAGATGGGTTAGATAAAATTGGAAATGAAATTTATGATGTAGTTGCTGTTGACTATCATTTGCCAGATATGAGTGGTTTACAGATTTTAAGAAGTTTGGCTGACGATTTTAGAATTTCAACCATCATGATCACCGGAGCAGGTGACGAGAAAATTGCAGTAGAGGCAATGAAACTCGGAGCAGGCGACTATTTAATTAAGGATGTTAACCATAATTTTATTGAGCTATTACCTACAATAATTGAATCTGAGATAGAAAAACAACAATTAATAATAGCTAAACATCAAGCAGAAAAAGCTTCTCGTTATCGAGAAAATATTTTGGAAGCTGTTAGCTTTGCAGCCGAAAATTTTCTTACTTGTATCAAATGGTCACAACCAATTCCTGAAGTATTAGCCCGATTGGGTAGAACTATGTCCATCAGTCGGGTTTATATTTCTGAAAATCATCATAATAAAAAAGGAACACTATTAAGTAGTAGGCGTTATGAATGGGTTGCAGAGAATGTGAAACCTCAAATTGATGAAACCCAGAATTTTCCTTATTCTCCAAATTTTGAATTTTTAACTAAGATTCTATCACAAGGACAAGTATTTCATGGTTCAGTACAAAATTTCCCTAAACAAATAGCTAGATTATTTATTGCCAAAGATATTCGCTCAGTCGCAATTGTGCCATTGTTTGTGGGGAAAAAATGGTGGGGATTTATAGGTTATGATGATTGTATAAAAGAACAAGAATGGTTGCCAATAATCATTGAAGCATTTAAAACTGCTGCTAATCTTTTAGGAGCGGCTATTCAGCATGAACAGATGAATCAGGCTCTGCGAGATAGTGAAGCTCGTCTTGCTGAAACTCAAGAAATTGCTAAATTAGGCCAATGTGATTGGAATATCTGTAATAATACTCGTTATTTGTCAGAAGAAACCTTAAAAATATTTGATTGGCCACTAGATAAACATATTGTTAGTAATAGCACATTTTTAAATGCTATCCATCCTGATGATCGGCGAATGGTAAAAAATGCTGTTTTCCAAGCTATTCATTTTAATAAAATCTATGATATTGAATTTCGTATTATTCGACCGGATAATAGTATTCGTTATCTTCATGTTATATCTAAATTATTTCGTTCTGATGATGGTAAACCAACCCGTTTTCTTAGCACTACCCAAGACATAACTGAACGCAAGATAGCAGAAAAAAATCTTGAAGAAAATACCCAGACTTTAAGTGCAATTTTAAATGCCGCTACTGACTCTATCATCATGATGGAGTTGGATACCACTTGTGTGATTGCTAATCCAGCCGGAGCTAATAGATTAGGTTTAGATGTTGACGAAATAATTGGCAAACCAATTTGTGATTTAGTAGCTCCACAAACAGTTTCAAAACGAAAAAAGATATTAGACCAAATTGTTCACAATCACCAACCAATGCGATTTGAGGAAAGAGATCAAACAAATGCTTGGTTTGATCACAGTATATATCCAGTATTTGATGAAAATGATAATGTTACTCGCATAGCAATGGTATCTCGTAATATCACTGAACGTAAGGAAGTAGAAGAAGATTTACGTAAAGAACGGGATTTTAATAATGCAATTATTAATGCGGCTGGTAGTTTAGTTACCGTGTTGGATACTGATGGTAATATTGTTTTGTTTAATAAAACTTGTGAAAAATTAACAGGTTATATATTTAAAGAGGTGGAAGGACATCTTATTACAGATTTATTTTTCATGCCTCAAGACAGAGAACAATGTCTTAATTACTTTGAATCTCTACTATATCAAAAAGGTTCAACACGTCGAGAAAGCTACTGGCTTACCAAAGATAAACGACAAGTTTTTATTAGTTGGTATCACGCAATTTTATATAATAATAAAAATGAAGCTGAACATATTGTTGGAGTTGGAATTGATATAACAGCACGTAAACAAGCTGAGGAAAATCAGCGTTTAGCTGTTACAGTTTTTGAAACAACAACAGAAGGAATTATTGTAACTGATGCTAATAACAATATTATCATGGTTAATCCTGCATTTACTTTAATAACTGGTTATAAAAAGGAGGAAGTTATTGGCAAAACGCCAGATATTTTAAGATCGGGAGATCATACTTCACGTTTTTATCAGGACATGTGGAACAGTTTGAAAAAAATTGATAAATGGCAGGGGGAATTATGGAATCGACGTAAAAACGGTGAAGTGTATATTGAATGGCTTTCCATCTCTACGATTAGAAATACAAATAATGAAATTACTCAATATGTTGCAATTTTTGATGATATAACAGAACGTAAACAAGCTGAAGAATTGATTTGGCATCAAGCTCACCATGATGCTTTGACTGATTTACCTAATAGAACTTTATTTGTGGATCGATTATCACAGACAATACAAGTTGCCAAAAGACGTAATGAAAAATTAGCAGTTATGTTTATTGATTTAGACCGATTTAAACAGGTAAATGATACGTTAGGACATAAAATAGGTGATTGTTTATTACAAGAAACTTCTAAACGCTTACAACAAGGGGTTCGTGAATTTGATACTGTAGCTCGATTGGGAGGAGATGAATTTACTATAATTATTAATAACTTTGATGAATATCTATGTGTTAAAAATATTGCTGAGACATTATTGAATAGTTTATCCAGTCCATTTTTTATTGAAAATAACAAAATTTCTATTGCTGGTAGTATTGGTATAGCATTTTTTCCAGAAGATGGTTCTGATGTTGAGACTTTACTTAAAAATGCCGATATTGCTATGTATCAAGCTAAAGAAGGTGGACGTAATTCCTATCAGTTTTTTACTTCACAGATGAACACTCAAATAATTAAACATTTGCAATTAGAAGAATCATTACGCAATGCTTTAGAAAATAATGAATTTGAGTTATATTATCAACCAATTGTTGAGCTTGAATCAAAAAAAATGATTGCAATTGAAACATCATTACGTTGGAAAAACAATGAATCTATTATGTTTCCAGAGCAATTTTTAGAACCAGCAGAAAAATGTGGTTTGATAGTTCCTATTTGGAAATTATGGTTGAGTAATGCAATTGAGCAATTACAACAACTTCACAGTATTAATTCAGAACATTTACAAATTGCAGTAAAAATTTCAGCCCATCAATTGAAAACTGATAATACTATTAAAATTATAAAAGACATATTACAAAAATTTAATTTAAAAGCCCATTATTTAATTTTGGAAATTGATGAAGAAGCTTTTTTAAAAAATTTACCAGAAACTGCAAATAATTTAGACAAACTAGAAAGTTTAGGAGCTCAAATAGCAATAGATAATTTTGGCTCTGACTGGGGTTCTTTACATGCATTACGACAATTTCCCATTAACATAATTAAAATTGATCCATTTTTTGTTCACAATATAACGGCAGATAGCTATGACACTATATTAATACAAACAATAATTGCACTAGCTCATAAATTAAATATTAAAGTTGTAGGTGGAGGGGTAGAAACTGAAGAGCAATTAGCTTTCTTGCATAAAAATAAATGTGATTTAATTCAAGGCAGTTATATAACTAAACCATTTAATTCTAAAAACTTTATCAAATTTGTTAATCAAAATTATAAAAAAAGTAGTGAATAGTTGTTTCGAGAATGGAGTGAAACAGATTTCCCAAAACCCATATTTAGCAATCATTTCGGGAAATCCATTTAGCTCCATTCCCGAAATAACTGTCAACTGTTTTTGAAGGATGTCGTTAATCAGTAACAATTTTGACTTTTATTAATAATTAACCATTATTCAGACAATTTTACTTTCGCATAGCCATCAAAACTAACATTAAAAATATAACGCCACCGATAATGGCAATCATTCCACCCAGTCCCATTATACCCATCGCAACTTGCTGCATCCCTTCTAATCCTTGTTCAGCTCCAGCAGTTTTGCGTTGAACTCCATAACCACCAGACCATGCAAATCCTAATACGTGCATCAATTGCCCAGCACCATAAATAATTGGTTGCCATGTGGCCCATTTACTGGTTATTTCTTTAAATCCAAGTTTGGGCATCAAATGATAAGTGATACCCATGAAAGCAATTGTTATTGCAAATATAGAAGCATGATAATGAGCTGGAATAGTTACGTTGCTACTATGGATTAAGAAACCAATTATCCCTCCTACTGCGAAGAAAAATATTGAGATTATTAATGCTGAACGCTCTGGTTTAAGTGATGGTAATGCTGCTCTTATAACATCTAATACAATAATTAATCCCAATGGCAAAGCCGCTATTCCGCCACCATATTTCATTAAATCAGTAAAAGCAGTCAAGCTTTCTGGAGAATTAACATTGTGAGTTAAATAAATCAATGGAGTCAATAAGGTAGGAGCCATACCCAAAGCTAGTAAAATAATTGCTAATCGAGGGGTAATAGATAATTTAACTCCGGATACTGTTGCTAACCATAACCATAAAACTAACATCAGTTGAGTATGAGTGAATTGTAGAATATGGCCACCACCCCAAAATAACAATTCATAGTAATATTGCCCAATTTCAATATCTTTAGGAATTCCAAAATAAGACCAAATGAATGCGATAATGGCAATTAATGCTGTTACTAATCCAGTAAATAATCCAAATTCTAAAACTGTTTTACTATTTTTAGATGTTATATATGACAGCAGGCTATGTATAACTAATATACTGAAACCTAATGCAAATATTCCTAATCCAATAAAGAAGATTGGCATTTGTAACACGGGTATATAGTTATTCATCAAAGGATTACCATCACCTAAAAATGGTGCTGAACTTATGATTAAAGTACCGATTGCTGCTAATAAAAGAGCGATTTTGCCACAAAATAAGCAACGACTGGTCATCAGACTCCACAGCAATCCAGCAAAAGCTAAAAACCACACTAATACAGTTAAATCGACATGGACAACTATGGCAGTGTGGAAAAAATCTGTCCAAGGAATAATATCTTGAAATATTGGAGTTCTGGAAAGTACGATTAAGATGGTTAATAAACCACCAATTATAAGTGAACTAATTGCAAGCAATAGCCAACCAATGGCCAAGTTACGAAATGAGTTTTGAGGGATATTTAAGGTAAAATTATTCATAGTGAATTTATTATAACATTACTAATAGTGTTTCAAGTAAGTTAAGGACAGACACGTAGGTCTTCCCCTACAAAATACAATATATTTCAATACGGTAGGGGCGAGAATCTATGTGTTTGCCCTGCTTAACTTAATGGCAGTGACGCAATGCTTGCGTCTAAAAAACTTGATAGTCGAGTATCATTGTTTATGATGAAGCGGAGCTTCTTGGCAGTGCGTTTCCAAACTAGAGTTTGAGAACGAATATTTCGATATTTAGTTGGCAATAGCTATTTAATTAATGTTAAAATTGTTTACCAACAAAGCTTCGCTTTGAACTCCAAAATGTCCATTTGTGCTTCAGTACTTAATAAGCAACTTATTTTAATTGTCTGAATTAGAATTCACAGGATTAAAGAATTAACAGAATTGAAAACCAAAAATACCTTTGACTTTATTCTGAAAATTTTGATTCTGAACAATTAACTTAAGTACAGCGAATTAACGAAATGAACGAATAAAGCAGATGGGCTGTTGCCTTTAATTCGATTATTTCGCCAATTCGTGTACTATCTTGTCAGAATCAGGATTTGCGGGATTAGAGGATTAACAGGATTAAAACCTAAAAAACTGATTGTGCCTTTATCCAAGTACAGCGAATTAACGAAATGAACGAATAAAGCAGATGGGCTGTTGTCTTTAATTCGATTATTTCGCCAATTCGTTGTACTATCTTGTCTGAATCAGAATTAACAGAATTTAAGAATTAACAGAATTAAAAACCAAAAACGCTTTTGACTTTATTCTGAAAATTCTATAATTCTGTGAATTCTGATTCAGACAATTAAATCCTGATTCAAACAAGATAATTTATTATGAATAACCAAAAATTATTACAACTAATTGAAGAAACTGCTAGAAATAAGGAAATATCTTTAAACCTTGGCAGACAGCAACTAACCAGCTTGCCACCAGAACTTTTTCAACTTGTCAATTTGCGAGAGCTAAACCTTCGTAGAAATCAACTAACCAGCTTGCCATCAGAAATTTCTCAACTTGTCAATTTGCAAGTGCTAAACCTTCGTGGAAATAAACTAACTAGCTTGCCACCAGAAATTTCTCAACTTGTCAATTTGCAAGTGCTAAACCTTCGTGTAAATAAACTAACTAGCTTACCACCAGAATTTTCTCAACTTGTCAATTTGAAAACGTTATACCTTGATGGAAATAAACTAACAAACTTACCACCAGAAATTTCTCAACTTGTCAATTTGAAAAGTCTATCTCTTAGTGGAAATCAACTAGTCAGCTTACCTGCAAAAATCTTTCAATTAATCAATTTGCAAAAACTAAATATTGATAGAAATAAACTAACCAGCTTGCCGACAGAATTTTCTCAATTAGCCCAACAAATAGAAAAAAATGGGGGAATGCTATATTTAAAAGGCAATCCTCTACCTATCCCTCCCGAAATATTGGAAGATGTTCAATACCCCACCAAAATAACCAACTACTACTTCCAACTACAAGACTCCAAACCCCTTAACGAAGCCAAAATGCTTATCGTTGGTCAAGGTGGAGTTGGTAAAACCTCGTTAGTCAACCGTTTAACCAAAGATAATTACAACCAAGCTGAAAATAAAACTGAAGGAATTCAAATAACTAACTGGCAACTACCAGTCAAAGACGCAACTATTCGCTTAAACATATGGGATTTCGGTGGTCAAGAAATAATGCACGCCACCCATCAATTCTTCCTAACTAAGCGTAGCCTCTACATCCTTGTCCTTGATGCCCGGCAAGGTGAACAAGAAAGCCGAGTTGAATACTGGCTCAAACTAATACAAAGCTTTGCCGCTGACTCCCCAATAATAATCGCCATCAACAAAAGCGACCAACATCCCTTACCTATCAATGAACGAGGTTTAAAAGCCAAATATCCCAGCCTACAAGACTTCTTTAAAATTTCCTGCGAAACCAGCAAAGGAATTCCCGAATTAATAGAAAACATAAAATATCAACTAGATAACTTAACCCATGTCCATGACCCTTTCCCAAGCAAATGGTTTCTGGTTAAACAAACCCTTGAGAACATGTCGGAAGACTTTATCAGCTATGACCAATATGTCCAACAATGCCAACAACAAGGTATTCCTGAAGAAATTAACCAACATACCCTGATTGACTTCCTGCATGACTTAGGCATTGTCCTCAACTTTCGGGAAGACAAATTACGACCTCAACTATGCGATACCAATATCCTGAATCCAGAATGGGTGACGGAAGCTGTTTACACATTGATTAATAGCCATAAACTACACGAAACCAGAGGAGTATTAGAATTAAACCAGCTAGGAACTTTTTTAGATACAAAGCGTTACCCAAAAGATAGACAAAGCCTCATTATTGAAATCATGGAAAAATTTGAGCTTTGTTTTGCAATCAAAGATGCCGAGAAATACCTTATCCCAGAACTGCTTCATCCAGAAGAGCCTGATTTAAATTGGGATAACGATAACAGTTTAGCATTCCAATATAAATATGATGTATTGCCAAGCAGTGTTATATCTCGTTTCATAGTACGAATGCACCAATCTATCTCCAAAAAAACATACTGGCGTACAGGAGTGGTACTGGTAGAAAACGACAACAAAGCCTTGGTTAAAGCAGATATTGAAGATAAAACAATATTCATTTGGGTTATTGGCAACACCATAACTAGGCGTAAATTCTTAACCAAAATCCGCGAACAATTCAACGACATTCACAAATCAATCCCCAAAATCAACGCTCAAGAACAAGTACCATATAAAACTGTTATTATTCCACATAACGACTTATTAAAATTAGAAAAAATGCAGGAAAATGTCATTATAATCCCAAAATTGGAAGAAAGAGTACCAATCAGCAAACTTTTGGATGGGATTGAAAAGATAAAGGTTTATGAAAGTAGTAAGGAAGAATTATCTCCAAAATTACAGGAATCACCACCTCAAAAAACAAAGCTTAGTATTGCTGCTGAATGGGCTACTATTATTGCAGTATTGGTTGGTATTATTGGAGTGATTGTAACAATTATAATAGCATTATAGCGTTTCCCGATTGGATAGACCACAGTTATATTAAGCAAGAATTTGATATTTGCTCGTTTAACACCTATGCCGACCGGTAATGAGCATTCAAGTGGTCTGGGATTATTTATTGTCAAAAAATAACATAGAGGCAATTCTTTATGGTTGCCCTTAACTTAATGGCAGCAACTTAAGCACATTGGAACGATATAAATCATTCTTGAAATATTTTAGGCAATACCCATACACATTCTAAGTGGCATTTTAACAAGTATAAATTGAATTTATGGAGAATTTATTTTCTTTAATCTCTCATCCTTTTGTACTTTTAAGTCAAAATGTTACCAAAGATATAGACAGGTGGTAAAATCTATTTGCCTATTACTCTATTAAGAAAATCGGAAAACTTATGAAACTGAAAATTGAAGCAATGGAAGGAATGATTTGGATTTTTGTTATTGTTCCGTTATTTGCACTTATATTTTTTATGTTTGGAACTGAAGTGGGCTTGTTATCTCTTATAATGCTTCCTATAGCCCTTGTATTGAAAAATGCATTTCTTAAGCGGTCATTTTCTTGGAAACCAGCCTATAGTGTTGGTGTGAATATTTTTGATGAAGACCACCGCAAGCTATTTGATTTGATGCTACAAATGCACAGTGCATTGAACCGTATGCCGGGAAAAGAGGAAGCGAGGGCTGTTCTTGAGGAACTCAAAAAATATACGATAACTCATTTCGGCCGGGAAGAAGCCCTTATGAAAAAATACGCTTATCCGGGTTTAGATGCTCATCGGAAAGAACATGAAGAGATGAAGTGTAAGCTCGAAGAATTTCTTGAACAATTTGAAAAAGATAACGTAACTGTATCAAAAAAAGTATTGCGTTATCTTCAAGACTGGCTGATCAAACATATTCAAGTTACTGACAAACAATACAGTGATTTTTTTAATTCCAAAGGAGAACGATAGCAACCTGTCGAAAAACAGCTATTTTGACTAATTTTTGTATCCCAATTTATGGATATAGGACTTACGCATTGACAAAAGCTAAAAAATATTAATTTTTATAAATTATATACTTATAAGTTATTATTGTTCCCAAACTCCTGTTTGGGAACACAATGCCGTTTATAGCTCTGCTTTGAATTGGGATAAAATATATCATTGTTAACGCACGAAGCGGAGCTTCTTAAGCAGTGCGTTCCCAAACAAGAGTTTAGGAACGATATTTAAACGGTTTCATTAAATGTTTGTTTTTCTCGTTCTCACATGCCATGTGGTAACGCCATAACAACGCACTAGCGGTGCGTATTAAATGGTATTAATCTCAATTATCAGCAAGCTAATAGTCGTACTCTCGCACCGCCGGTGCTTTTGCATTTCCCCATCTATAAGAGTAAATTTAGCAGTATAGCAATTCTTAATTATTAATTAAAATCTATAAAAATATCAGATTCTTGCTTAATATAACTGTGTTCTATCCAATCAGGAAATGCTATAGCCACCCATCTATCATTAACAGTTCTGTGTATCAAAAGTGACTTTTATTTTAAATAACTGAATTTATTTAGGATAGTTTTTTTAGATTTGTAAATGTGTAAGTTTTATTGTCTGTTCTAAATTTTGATTGTGTTTCATAATCGTTTACTATACAATATTCCTTATTTAAATATTTTAGTTTACATTAAATGTAAGTTATTCGATTGGAATATACTATATTATTACTTCATCAATACCTTCGCCAATCTCAAAATTTGTTGTTTCGGGAATGAGGTACAATTTTCCGAACCCAAGTAATATAATAGTTTCGGGAAATCCACTTTGCTCCATTCCCGAAATAACTATCTATTTGGTGAAGGTATTGTTAATACAATTAAATATTTCTAGAAAATAACGGATATTTTTAATGAATTTAGTTATATAATTCAAGTTAATATTTTCTTAATTTGAAAGCTTTCTGCATAACACTAGTTGCTATGTTCTAAATAATAATTTTTAGATACAAGACAGAATACAAATGCTTAAAAATTCACAACATGATTACACTAATTCCCATATTTTTCTTTTTGCTAAAAATGTTATTAAAACTTTAGAAGATATGGTGGAAGCCTCTTTTCAACTTAATGACAATTCAGTTCAAAAAACTTCATTTCCAAATTTTTTACCTATTGTTGCTTATATTCATTTTGCAGGAATTATCGAAGGAAATTATTTGCTTAGTCTTAATGAAACTTTGGCAATAAAACTAATTGATGCTTATGAAGAAGGGATGTCTAAAGATGACATTCAAGAAATACGCGGTGAATATGGTGGTTTCATTAAAGAATTGCTGAATATTGCTGTAGGTCAATCTATTATTGAATTAGAAAAAACTTTTGGAAATTTGAGTTACAATTCTTGTACGTCAGTATATGGCGAAATTGAGTTTCCAGATTTTTCTGCTACCTATATAACAATTGAAGGCAAAGAAGAAGAAATGCTGTGCGGATTCTCATTGAATCTGGTTAGATTAAAAATCGGTAAAAAGTTTGAAGAAGCAAGAGCTGAAAATTTACGAATGGGGGCAGAACTAGATATAGCTCGCAGATTACAAGAAATGGTATTGCCTTCATCGCAAGAACTGACATCTGTCAAAGATTTAGATATTGCTGCATTTATGCAAACTGCTGATGAAGTAGGTGGAGATTATTATGATGTTATTCAAGCTAGTAAAGGTCATATATTGATGACTATCGGTGATATAACTGGTCATGGCTTAAAAAGCGGTGTACTGGCAATGATGGTACAAACAACTATCCATACCCTTGTGACTCACGGTGAAACTAAGTTAATCCGATTTTTAGATACTATAAATAAAATTATCTACAATAATGCTCAACGAATGCAAACTGATAAAACAATGACATTGGTTTTGCTTGATTATTATAGAGGTATGTTAAAGATAAGCGGCCAACATGAAGAAATAATTGTTATTAGAAATAACGGCAGTATAGAATTAATAGATACTCTTGAACTTGGTTTTTTTCTTGGAGTGGAAAGAAATATAACTAGTTTATGTAGTGAAATAAACGTCATATTAGAACCGGGTGAAGGGATGCTTTTATATACAGATGGCATAACTGAAGCAATGAATTCAAAAGATGAAATGTATGGACAAGAACAACTTTGTAATATAATTACTCAACATTGGGATTGTTCACCTGAGCAAATAAAAGGAGCTGTTATAGAGGACGTTTATCAATTTATTGGCAAGCGAAAACAATTAGATGATATAACATTGTTGATATTCAAACGACAAAGATAATCAGGACAATTTATGAACATTGATACACAAGAAGCATATTTAGATACAAACACAATTGTTTTTGCTAAAAGCGTTATCCATGCCTTGGAAGATATGATTGGAACTTCATTTACTCTGAAAAAAACTTCATTTCGTGAAGGAGTCTTTGCTTCTCCATTTGATATGGTTGCTTATATTCATTTTACCGGGACAGTACAAGGTGATTATATATTTGGATTAAATGAAATTTTTGCAGCAAAGCTGGTTGAAGTTTATGAAGAAGGTATGTCTAAAAAAGATATACGTTTAATCAGAGAAGAATATAGTGGATTTATCAAAGAATTATTAAATACTGCGGTAGGACTTGCCATCCCAGCACTTGAACAGAGTTTTGGAGAATTAACTTATACACCTACAACAATGGTGTATGGAGAGATGGAATTTCCAGAGTTTAAATCTGGCAACATACTTATATCCAGTGAACAAGGAGAAATAATGTGTGGATTTTCCCTTAATCAAGCTGGAGTTAGAATAGGGAAAAAACTCGAACAAACTTTACATGAACTTGAAAGAATGACGAAAGAAGTTGACAAAGCTCATATAGCTGTTAAAACTATTTTGCATTTAATTCATTCAACATTGGTTGCTGTAACTCCACAAGGTAAAATTTTGCCCGGTTGTGGTACAGCAACTTCAATATTCGGATTATCATCTGATAAAGACATAATTGGTTTAGACCTTGCGACATTTTTAGAGCTTGAAATAATTGATTCACGAGAATTAGAGGAGTTTCTTCAGGTATTTCAAACAAATACTGTTATTTCTGAGGAAAAAATTTCACTTATTGGTAAAAATGAATTTATTAACAAGCAAGGTAAAACATTTAAGTTAGATTGGTTACCAATAACAAATGATAGTAACCAGCTGTTGGAAAAGGTTTTGGTGATTATAGAGGAAGTTTCTTAAGTTAAATAATTAAGAGGAATGATTAATATGAAAAACTTTGTTTCCATAAAAACGAAATTAATTAATAATACTATGCTGATTATTTCACTTATATTTGCTTTGGTATTGGCAGTTATTTCTATAATGAATATTCAAAATGTTCATAAAAACATGAAAAATTCAGAACAGAGTATCCATAATGCACTTATTGCAAAAGGTAAAACATTAGTTAAGAATAATAGCATAGCCATGCAAGGGATGGTAGAAGATTATGCCATCACAGCAGTGCAGAACCTTGTTTCATCAACTGTGCAAGATGATTCTGATATAGACTATGGAATCTATATGGATGTTGAGCAAATTGCTTGGGTTAATGCATCTTCTGAAAATCCTTCTGGTAAAATGGCAAACGCCGATAAGTTAACTGATCCAATTTCACAATGGGCTAACTCTCTTAAAACATTAGCTCATCAAACTGTTATCTATGAAAATGCAGAAATTATTGAATTTGCAGCACCAGTGATGTTTGAAGATGAAATTATGGGAGTTATTCGTTATGGCTTTAATACAAAATCTATGCATAGTGCTTTAAAACAAGTAGCTAAGAACGGTGTTCGAGCCAGAAATCAAATGATGGGAATTTTACTATTATTAGGTATTATTTCATTAGTCATAACTTACCTAGTTATTCGGCGTTTGGCAGCTACTATAACCCAACCAATTGCCTCATTAGTACAATCAGCAAATACAATCTCTAACGGAAACTATACAGTCGAAATTCAAGCAGAAAGTAACGATGAAATTGGTAGTTTGGCGAAAAATTTTGAATCAATGCGAGTTATGGTTAAGAAATATACCGAGCATTTACAAGAATTGGTAGATGAAAAAATGCAACAGGTCAATGATATTCTTAATAATATTGATCATGGTTTATTTACAGTCAATTTGGATGGTTCAGTTAATAAAGAATATTCTGCCCGTGCCAACGAAATATTAAAAGTACAGGACGTTGCTTCCAATTCTGTAGAAAACCTGCTTAGACTAGATACAAAACAACAAAGAGCATTTCATGTTTGGATGGACGTTGTATATAAAAAACATCAGAATCAAAGATGGAAAAAATTGGCTCGACTTGCACCGGTTCATGAATTAGTGTTTGACAATCATGATTCTATTCCAGAATATGTTTCTGTTGCATATCAGAAAATTTATGATAAGGACAATGAACTGTCCAAGATTATGATTCTGACCACAGATGAAACAGAAAAGCGTCTTAAAGAGCAGCAAATAGAAGAGCAACGGAAAGAACATGAAAATGAAATGCACATTGTGTTAGAACTTGCCAATACTCCTCCAGAAGAAATTTCAGCATTTATGGAAGACACTATGGGACGAATGCAAAAAATTCGACAGGCTTTAAGAGAGCAGAGTTCAAGTTTTGCTATTAATTCTAATAAGTACAAAATGACAGATAAACAGTTAAATGCTATATATGGAGATGTTCATACTATCAAAGGTAATAGTGGTTCTTACGGTTTTAACTCTCTGTCAGGACATACTCATGAATTAGAAGACCTGCTTGAAAAACTGCGAGATTCAAGTCATATCTCAAAAAATATGTTATCAAAATTAACCGATTGTTTGAATATTATGAACGAAGATATCAGAAATATTCAACAAAAAATTAAATTGATATTTGGTAGAGAGGAATATGTTACTATGCGTGTTCCGGCATCTCTAGTTACGGATATTATGGATACTTGTAGTACAGTTGATAAAACTAACCAATCTCCACCGATACAAAGTTTGATAGACAAATGTACTATGCTATCATGGATTCCTATGGAAACAATTAGCAGAAAATATCAAAAAACTGTTAATAAAATAGCCCGTCAACAACATAAACATATTAATTTTATTGCAAAGCCAGAACATATTTTTTTCCCTACAGATATTTTCGTGGATATTGATGATATACTTATTCATTTGGTCAGAAATTCTGCTGATCATGGTATAGAATCGCCTGAAATACGTGAAGAATTTGGTAAAGGAAAAGGCAATATTACTTTTGAATTTATAACTGAAAACAATAAAAGAAAAGTTATAATCACAGATGATGGAAAGGGTATTGATATAGAAAAATTAGAGGATGTTTGTATTAAAAAAGGGGTAATAACTCCTGAAAAAGCCGCTTGCCTCAATGAACAGGAAAAGCTTAATCTCATATTTATTGCCGGCATATCAACTTCTGATAATATAAGCAATTTATCAGGGCGAGGGATTGGTATGAATGTTGTTCAAGAAAAAGTAGAAAGTATTGGCGGAACTATTTCTATTGACTCTTATTTGGGAACTGGAACAACAATAACACTCGTCTTACCATCGCTTAATAAATAATAACTGAATTTAACGTTAGAGAGCTTTCAATATTAGGAATGCAAAACTTATTTTACAATAGACATCTTTCCTTAATGTAGACATTCATAAAAATACATTCGTGTGAAACCTGCGAGGTTTTGGAAACCTCGTAGGTTTTTGTGAAATTATTTATCTGAAAAACTATAGAACAACATATTAACAAATAATCTGTTGAATATTAGCCGTTGGAGTCCAAAGCAAAGCTTTGTTTGTTATAAAGTAATTATTAGTACGTTGATAATAGCCAATTTAATAAATGTTTAAATTGTTTATCAACAAAGCTTCGCTTTGAACTCCTTATTTTAATAACATAGTGGATGTACTTGGTTAAAAAAGATGTCTAATGGATGAATACTCTACGAAAAATCGAAAAGCATTGGTATCTTATTGGAAATCCCAATATTTTGTTGGATAAGATTCATTGATTATATTTCAGCTTGCGAAACAAATTTTATACTCTTTCAATCATTTTTAGCTTTCTGTACAACATCAGTATAATAATACTAGGTCACTTAATATGAAGGAGGCAATTAATGTCTAAAACAGTGGTTGTAGTTGATGATTCTAAATTTCTCATTAAAAAAATTGTAGCCTTCCTTGAAAAAGAACTTGGTTACAAAGTATTAGCAATGGGATATGATGGTAATGACGCAGTTAAATTATATCGTGAACATAAACCAGATTTAATAACATTGGATATAACAATGCCCAATAAGGATGGGCAGCAAGCAATGCAAGATATTCTTGTTGAATTTTCCAAAGCTAATATCCTTATTATTTCTGCTGTACGAGGTGATACTGTGCTTGAATGTATGAATGAAGGGGCAAGGGGATATATAGAAAAACCTTTGCGATTTGCAGATCCAGAGTTTATTGAAGATTTTAAGGAGACCTTGGATGAAATATTTAATGGTTAATTATAACTTTTATTTAAAAAATATCGTTATAATATGGATGTTGACATTTTCTGTTCAATCAGCCTATGCAGAAAGTTTGTATGTATTTTATCCATCTACTTTACGTACCCAATTTATGCAGAAAAAATTAACTAACGCATTGCCCGGTATTGAAATAAGAGTTTTTGGCAGATACAAAGATTTCAAGTCTAAAATTAAGGCAGATTCTCCAGAAGTTATTTTAGCTAAAATGCCTGTTATTAAACGTTTAAAAAATTATGTTCCAAAACTGAATGGAAGCCGTAAAAATGAAACTAAAGAACCTTATGTATTTCTTTCGGTAACTGAAAACAAAAAACCTAATCCTAATAATATGGCTGGTATGACCATAGGGGTTTTTGATATTCTTGGTCGTAAAGGTATGAAGGAGCTAGTCGGTAATTACTTTAAACCGATACCTAAACTTAAACGAGTATCAAAAATGGAGGATTTACTACAGTTGCTGACTTTTAATATGGTCAACGCTGTTCTTATACCAGAAATTCATGTTAAGTATTTCAAAGAAATATCCAAATTGAACTTTGTTATAACTCCAGTGCCTAAAATGCAAGTTGGAATTATTTCACTAGCTGTGAGAAACAATGGAAATGCTACTAACATTTTAAAAGTTTTTACTAACATGAATAGTAAATTAAAAAAACCGTTGGGCATTGATAATTTGGAGGAACAATGAAAAACATTACTTATAAAAATTGGCAAATGATATTGTCTAGGGCTATTTGTTTGTTTAGTATATTAGTTATTATGTCGGCTTGTGTTGAACCTTCTACCACAAAGGTCGTTAAACCGGTAGTCCAGAAATCTCCTGTAACAGATAATTCGGTTAAGGAATCTCTTCTTATCATCAGGTTAGACGGCAAAAATTTTGAGGAAGTTGTTTTTGGATTGTCCGAGGAATTGAGTGAAGAACTTGTATTACATGAATTAATTGTTAATAAAAATACATCAGAAAACGAAATTGCTCAAAAAATGCGAGAGGTTTCCCCGAAACTTGTTGTATTGATGGATAACATTTCTGTTTTTCTGTATACAAATTATCAAAAAAGCTTACCAGATACGACAAATGCTACACCTTCTGTTGCTGTTATGGCTTCATTTATGGACATAGCAATTAAAGGTCTTAAAAATGCTACTGGTATTTTTTATGAAGTACCGCTTGTTACGAGTGTGGTGAATCTTCGTGCCATTTTAGCAACTGGAACTTTTGCTAAGATTGGGGTAGTTCACCGAAATTTTATGTTGCCGGCAATTAACTTTAATCGAAAATATTGTGCCAAAGAAAATATTGATTTGATAACATATTTACTTGCAGATCAAGATGCTACTGTAACAAAATTGAATGATGCTTTGAACCAATTGAATAAAAAAGTTGATGCTTTATGGGTTCCAAATGATAACAAGCTTATTAATGCTCAAATGCTTAAATCCATCTGGATTCCATTTGCTAAAGAGTTTCGCAAACCCATTATCACCGGAGTTGAAATTCTAGTAGAACCAAAATTTCAGTTTGGAACTTTTGCAGTTATTCCAGACCCAGTTCAATTAGGTATTCAAGCTGCTGAAATTGTTTTTGACGCAATGGATAATGATTGGGAAGTGGAAGCTGGAGAAGTGCAACCACCACGTTCAGTGTATAAAATTATTAACTTAGAACAAGCCGAACGTTTGTTTTCAGTTAACAAAGAAAAATTACAAAATATGGTGGATAAAATCCTAACTGAATTATAGATACTATAGTTTTTCAGATAAATAATTTCACTTAAAACCTACGAGGTTTCCAAAACCTCGCAGGTTTCGCAAACATGGCAGGTCTGAGAGCCTTAATCAATTTCTCAGCGAAACAGTTAATATTTGCCTTGACACATCCGATCTCATTGAGAGACTTCGCATAATGTCTAGTAGCGATTGATTAACTTGGAATTATTTTGTATAACTATCAATAATGAAAGTAATACACAAAATGAAAAAATAACGGAGCGGTATAGGTTAAGCTGTCAACTCGATCTAAAATTCCTCCATGTCCGGGCAACAAACTGCCACTATCTTTAATTCCTAAATCACGCTTTAAGGCTGAAATACTGACATCCCCAAAAAAGCCGGCGGTGGCAATTAAAAATCCGGCAAATCCAGATTGCCATAAGTTCAAAGGAGTCAGCCAAGGAGCAAGTAACATAGCAATACATGTGGTCGTTATCAGCCCACCCAAGAAACCTTCCCAAGTTTTATTCGGACTAACTTTAGGGATGATTTTATGTGTGCCTAATAGTTTACCCCAGATATATTGCAAAATATCATTAAATTCAGTTAGGAAAACTAAAAATAATAATAGTCCAGCTCCTCCAGCAGCAAAATTAATCTCTTCAGGCAGTACTAATAAATAAGCTGCATGACTTAAGCAAAATACTGTAGTCATCAATCCCCAATGTAATGTGCCGGCGGCTTTCAAAAAACCTTCCATTTTGCCGATTAAAAGCATCGGAATTGGTATAAAGAGAAACATATAAATTGGGATAAAGATGATAAACATTCCATACCAAGCGATGCCCACCCAGTAATATTGTATCGGGATGGCCAAATAAGCCCAAAATAATACTCGTCTATCAGCACGGCGAGTTGGAATTAATGATAGGTATTCTTTTAACGCTAAAAAGCTCAAAAAACCGAATAATATTAATGAGATAGTTTTATCAATAAGCATAGCCAAAATGAAAATACCGGCCATCCACCACCATGAACGCAAACGAGCTTTTAATTCATTAAAATTTTTATCGGGATGGCGATATGCCAAAAAAGCAATGGTGACAGTACCGATAATTAACAATAAGACGATACCAGCACTTGCCCATAGTAAAGTTGGTTTAACTCCTAAATCAAACATTTAAGTTATCTCCTTCAAAGCATTGGCTGCACGATTGACAATGGTTATTATTAGCAAAATCAACATAATAGCAAAGCCAATATTCAACCAAGTTCCAACTGATACTCCAAAGCCAAGTAACAAAGCTATTAGTCCAAAACCAAACGCTCTATCACTTTTTCCAAATGGCCCATCATAACGGCGAGAGGCTCCAATTTGGATTGCGATAACTCCGGTCATTTCGCTTATAGTTGCTAATAATACTATCAGTACAACTAAAGTTGGCATGACTCCGGGTAACAGTGCAAATGGTAAGTATAATCCAGCATCGGCAATCACGTCTCCTAGTTCGTTAAGTATTGCACCTAGTGGAGTTTGCATGTTATGTTCACGGGCTAACATTCCGTCAATGGCGTTTAAGGCCATGCGGATAAATAATACTATTGGCAATCCTAATAAAAATAGCATTGGTTGCCATGCGATGGCTGCTCCCATTGCTAGTGATAGTAGTACCGCAGCAATTGTTACTTGGTTGGCTGTTACTCCATGTTGAGCTAGATATTTACAGATAGGACGTAATATATTTTGAAAAGCTGGTTTTAGGTCATATATGCTTGGCATTGTTTTGATCTCCAAAAATTTCATATTTTTGATTCTTCTTCTGGTAATGGTTCAAAAAAGGCTTCACCTAATTTTCCCTTAAGTATTCCAGCTTGACGTGGAGTTGATAAGTTATTTTGATTAACTTGGTGAGATTGCTCAATTCCTATTCTGAAGTAATGAATTAACTCATAAACTTCTTGTAATTTAGTTGCTGGGATAAGGCTTATTTCTTTAACAATTTCTTCTGCTAACATTGTATTTTCTTCACATTTGAATTTTGGAGTCCAAATTTTTAGGTTTGGAAATATTTAATTTTAATATACATTAAGCCAAAGCTGAAGCTTTGGACTCCAATATATTTCCGTCTAATCAGCTAGTTTAATTATTTGACTTGCTAAATTTGACTCAGAAATTGCTTTTAAATTGCTTTTAAATTGTCTATTTCTTGAATTGGGTTTTTGCCCTCAGTAACATAAAGTGCGTAGAAGATGTAATTATGTTCCCAAATTCAAATTTGGGAACTATGGGAAAAATTAATTACCAAATAGGTATCAATTTAATTACTTCAAATTCTAAATTACCATCTGGAAGAACGATTGTTTGCATGTCAACTTCATAGGATTTGGGTTCGATAGTAATCTCTTGAGATTTATCAATTGATATTCCTTCTACTTTTACTGATGGGATGTTAACAATACCAGTATCAGCATTATAAGTAGTATCGCCTAAACGGTTATCTGTATCAATTTCTTCTAAATCACATAGTTGAAATCTTAAAGAAGTGTTAGTTGGACATAGTTTAGCTTTGAATATGTCGTTGCCAACAACTACAGTTGGAATCTCAACTTCATTAGTATCTATTTGATAACTAGAAGGTTTAGTCCATTTAATATTTAATTCTCCAGAATTGCCAATTGCAATACCATTTCCTCTGAGATTAACTGTTACTACTGGAGCATTTGAAATAATTTCTAATACAGCTTGTTTGCTACCAACTGAAATTGGTACAAAAAATATGTCTAAAGTACAGTATCCACTTGGAATAAGTGTTTTGAAAGAACATTGGTCATTGCGAATTTGAAATTCTGTTGCATTTTGACCAGTTAGCCGAATTTGATCAATAACTAAATCACTATAGCCAGTATTGGTAATTATAAAAGTCTGTTGAGTTTGTTGTACACTATCTAAAGCATGATGCAAGTTTAAACGACCACTGGTTACACTAGTACCACTTAAATTTACAACTCTTTCTGCTGAAGACATAATATGTGTTTTCACTTCGGCAGCAGTTAAATTTGGAAAAGCAGACCATAACAACATTACAGCACCGGTTACATGTGGTGTTGCCATTGAAGTACCATCAAAAATATCGTAACCTCTATTTGGTATGGTGCTAAGAATTCTGGAACCGGGTGCACATAAATCTACATTACGTTGGCCAAAATTAGAGAATACAGACAATGCATCATTATGATCTGTTGAACAAACTGAAATAACATTATTTAAACCATAATTAGGCGGATAATACGATTCAAAATCAATATTAATCCCAATTCCACGTGCATCACCATTACCGGCTGCTGCCATAAATAATTGACCAGCTTTTTCAGCTTCTTCAATAACGTCATTTAAAGGTCGTGAATAAGGTCCACCACCCCAACTATTATTAGTACATTTTGCTCCCATTTTTATTGCATAATTGATGGCGAATACAGCATCTATAGTACTCCCACCATGTTTTCCTAAAAATTTTAATGCCATAATTTTTGCTGACCAATTAATACCAGTTATACCAATTCCATTATTACCTACACCGGCAATTGTTCCAGCTACATGAGTTCCATGTCCTTGATCATCAAAAGGATCGTTATCATTATTTGCAAAGTCATAACCATAAACATCATCAATATATCCATTACCATCGTCATCAATGTTATTATTAGGAATTTCCCCCGGATTTTTCCACATATTATTTGCTAAATCAGGATGGTTATAATCTACCCCAGTATCAATAACAGCACAAACAACTGAATTATTTCCGGTTGTCATATTCCATGCCTCTTCAGCATCTATATCTGCATCCCACATTCCACCAGTTTGGCCAAAATTATTTAATCCCCAAAGTTCATTCAGTCCAGTATCATTTGGGATTCTATTTAAATGTATTGTATAGTCAGGTTCAATATACTCAATTTCTGGATAATTATTTTGGATGGATATAGTAGTTTCAACATTTTTAACTTTCCACACTTCAGCGTTAATTAATGGTAATTCTTTAACAAATTTAGCATTCATATTGTTTCTTAAAGAAATTTTTGTTGCCATTTGTATATTTTCACGGAATTTAACAATTATCCGATTTGAAAAATATTCTGTCTGAGTAGGAAGTACTTTGCTAGTATTTGGACGTTTTCTAACGCTTGAGGTTAATAAAACATGCGTGTTACCAAATGTATAGCTAGTTGGAGAAATAGAAATTTCTGATTTTTTATCTGGCGAACCAACTATAATAGTTTTCTTATCAGTTGCTGTTGCACCATCATTATCTGTAACCATAAGAGCAACTACATATTCACCTTCTGAAGTAAACGTTATAATATTCTCTTTCGCACTATTAACATTGGAATCAGTTCCAGAAGTTTCTAAACTTTTTACCTCAAAACCAGAAGTTGCTAAAGGGTTGTTATTTACAGACCAGTCGTATTTTACAATTTTACCATCGGGATCGTAGGAATTATTTGCATTTAAAGTTACTTTTAGTGGAGCTTGTCCTTGTTGTGGTAAAGCAGTAAAGTCTGCTATTGGGGGTTGATTGACAGGAGGTGGAGTTTCTGTGGTAACTGTTATTGTTGTTTGGGCAGTTGCAGTTGCACCATCATTATCTGTAACTGTAAGAGCTACTATATATTCACCTTCTGCAATAAATGTTATAGTATTTTTAAAAGTTTCTAAGATTTCTACCTCAAAACCAGCAGTTGCTAATGGATTATTATTAACTGACCAATCATATTTTACAATTATACCATCAGGATCGTAGGATTTATTTGCATCTAAAGTTACTTTTAGTGGAGCTTGTCCTTGTTGTGGAGAAGCAGTAAAGTCTGCTATTGGGGGTTGATTGACAGGAGGTGGAGTTTCTGTGGTAACTGTTATTATTTTTTGGATGGTTGCTGTTGCACCATCATTATCTGTAACTGTTAGGACAATTGTGTATTCACCTTCCGCAGTAAAAGTTATTTCACTTGTTTTTTTGGTAATTGTAATATCACCTACCATTTCTATACTGGGATTTTCTAAAGCAAAATCAGTACTATTGGTTGATAGTGATAATAATGTATTATTAACTGACCAATCATAGTTTGTAATTGTACCATCTGGATCATAAGAATCGCTGGCATCTAAAGTAACAGTTAATGGAGGCTGTCCTTGTTGTGGTGAGGCATTAAAAGCTGCTATTGGAGGTTGATTATCCTTTCCTTCAGAACAGAATGGAAATGTTTCTAATTGTTCTTGCCAATCTGATTTTATTGGCCAAGTTGAATAGTCAATATTTTCTTGTTTACAAAGTTTATTATTTCTTAATTCAAGCACTTCTAATTTGGATAAGTTACCAAAATCAGGGATCGAACCTGTTAGTTTATTGTCTTGTAAATAAATAATTACTAAATCCTGATGTATAGACAAAGTTGGAATAGTTCCAGTTAATTGATTACCATCTAATTGAAGATTTCTTAAACTTTTTAAATTATTGAAATTAGGAATAGTACCAGTCAATTTATTATTACTTAAAAGCATTCCTTGTAGATTTTTTAAGTTGCTAAAACTGGGAATTACGTCTGCCAGTTGATTATCTCTAAAATCTAGCCTTTCTAATTTAGGAAAATTGTTAAAATTAGGAATTTCACCAGTTAATTGATTTTTATTGCACCAAAACGCTCTTAACTTTGATAACTTACTAAAATTAGGAATTGAACCTGTCAATTTATTATCAGTAAGCTGAAAAGAACTTAAATTTGGTAATCCAGTAAAATCAGGAATAGTACCAATTAATTGATTGCCAGAAAGCCAAAGAAAAGATACATTGGGTAAACTTTTAAAATTAGGAATTGTTCCATTAAGATTACTAAATCGTAAATCAATGTTTGTCACACTACCATTTGTACAGCTTATAGCATACCAACTACAGGGCATATTAGTAACATTCCAGCCATAATTACTTTTCCAATTAGCACCATCTGTACTATTATAAAGTTGCAACAAAGATTCACATTCAACTTTAGAAATTTCAGTTACAGCATTGCAATCAGTTGCAGCTTGGATACCTTGATTTAAAACCAATAATACTACAAATAATAAACTATTTTTCATGTTGTGTTCCTCGGTAAAAGTGTTTTGAACAGGATTTTCAGAATATACTAGGACTTACGCATTGACAAACCCTAAAAAACATTATCTATAATAAATTCAATTATTTAAAATAAATCATAGAGGAATTTTTCTGTGTATTTGAGAATCAAGGTGTTTAATACTAGACATAAAATT
>JAUCGL010000067.1:0-17824 GCA_030378105.1 Candidatus Halobeggiatoa sp. HSG11
TGCTTAAAAAATTTTATTTTGCTTCACTAAGCCAATGTTTAACTTGATTTTAATTGATTTAATTATCAGTTATTTACATTAAAATGTCGTATACTAAAGAAATTTTATCAAAAAAAATTAAGAATGTCTAACATAATCGGATTATTAATAATGTTCCACTATTAAGTTTTTTTATTTTTCATCTTTCGCAACCATGCGTCAATACCATTAAGTAATAACATTATATAACTATAAAATAGATTGATAAAGATTCTATAGGTAGGAGTCTTAAAGGACGGGGCTGCAAGAAGAATGAATAAATATTTGAAGATGTAATGGAAATAGTTACCGTTTATTGTTAAATAAAGTAAAGATGTCACCTTTCCGATAGAAAACAATTTTATTGGAAATGTATTGTTTGATATATATGCTAAAGTATAACGAATTAATATTCACATGGTCATCTATTAAAAACACTTAATTTTCTGGTATTAAAGACTAGATTAATAAACGCTTCCAAAGACTAAAAATCTGACTGTAAACACCATTATATATGAGGTTTTCTACGGAGGATTATAATCTATAATATTTAGCAAATATTTGATAAATTAAAACTTTATGTTCTAATCATGTTGAACTCAGAACGTTACTTTGCAGATAGTATCTTTGAAAAATTTCAGTTTTTTATCTTATAAAGTTCTAACAGTTCAAGTTCACTATATTAAACAGGTGGATTTTCTCCACCCTGATAACAGCTATGTATTAAATTTATTAATTTGCTCAATAATTTGATCTGGACTATAAGGTTTTTGTACTAGACCTTTACCACCTTGCATTTGAGCCCACAGACGGTCGGCTTTTTGACCTTTACTGCTCACAAAAATAATTGGAATATCTTTAGTAGATTCATGATGAGTTATTTCACGGCAAGCCTGGTAACCATCCGTTTCTGGCATAACAATATCCATAAATATCAAATCTGGTTTTTCTGACTCAGCTTTTTCTATAGCTTCATGGCCAGATGAGGCTATAACAACCTCATAGCCTGCATCAGTAATAATATTTTGAATATTCATCCGATCAATTGTTGAATCATCGACAACTAAAATTTTATTGATAGACATAAGTTTCCTTTATAAAACATTTAAAATTATTCACTCTTTATAGCATTAGGTAAAAATTGATTAATAACTTCTTTAAGTTGTTCAGGTTCAACTGGTTTGGTCAAATAAACACTTGCTCCAGCCATTGTTCCGCGTAACTTATCAAACCGAGTACCTTTACCGGTTAACATAACTACCGGAGTGTTTTTTGACATGTTGTTTGACTTGATTTCTTTACAAACCTTATAACCATCAATACCCGGCAACATAATATCTAAAAAGATTATGTCATATACAGTTTTTTGAATAAATTCAAGAGCTTTTTCTCCAGTTTCAGCAAAATCAATGTCCATTCCAAATAAACTTAATTGAATTTCCATTGATTTACGAACTGGTAAGCTGTCGTCTACCACTAGTGATTTGACACCACTGCTAGAAGTATTACCAGCCGCTTTAAGCAATGCCTTCTTTGCATCATCATCAATCCCTCCTTCACCATCTCCAATAACTAGCTCAGGCACGTATTTGTGAGCCTCAATGGTAACTTTATCCAGAACTTCTAATACTCGTTTTAAAGTTAAAGGCCGCTTCAAATAAGCTTCTTTAGTACTATCAGGGACTACTTTAGCGACTTTAACTACTGGAATTTTGCTATGATGTACACTAAAACTTCGCCATTCACTTAGGGCATCCGGATTATCTGCATCCACTAATATTATTTCAGCCGTTTCTCGTTGTTCAACCATCGAATATTGGCGACTACGAGATGCTGCTAATTTAAAAATACTGCCTAATGTATTTTGTTCATTTGGTGCTAAACCAAAAATTCCGACTTTAAAAATTTTATCCATAGTGTTTCCAGTTAATGTTAATGTTCAATAGACATCATGCAACATCTTAATTCAAAGTTAATATCCTGCTGTGATTGCACTGGTGGTTGATTAACCTGCGGATATTCAAAAAATCGAATTGTAAAACGCTGTTTTCCACTATTTATCTGTGGATAACATGGATGTTCTGGTAGCATAACTATTTGAATCAATTGGTATGTTACATCACTATTTAAAGTTTGTTGATAAAAACCACTCGGAGCTGATTGTTGCGATATGCTCACACTGTTGCGAATTAAATATAAAACTAATTGTGTAGCTTCATATAAAGGCAATACTGGGGCCAACCATTCGTTCAATTGAGCCTGACGAGATTTTGGCCCTTGTTGTAACCAATGATGAAAAATTGGTAAATCACATGATACAGTGCCACCTACAATAGCAGTGCGTTGACGTAATAAATTTAAAAAATAATCTTTAGTTAAACTATGTACAGTTTCATTATCAAGTTTAGTCAGTTGCTTAAGTAATGTAGTTGTTTGTATCAGTAGATTATCAATTCGGTCACTATCAACTGAAGGAGTAGCTTGCCAATTTTTTAAAGTTTGAGCATAATAATCCAAATCTTTGCTTAGTTCATCACTGAGGTCAAAGCGAACAATAAACTCTAACACTTGATTCAGACCAGTAATAACTGCATGACTATCCCAGCTAGATGGTCCCTTAAGATGGTACATGATACCAGAAAATAAATGTTCAAGGCGTAATAAATGTTTTATATGTTCATTGAACGGTTGCTCATAAACAGTTTTTTTCTTCACGAGTTAAATCCCAAGATTTTTCCAAGTTAACACTTAAATTTTTAAGCAGAATCAATCTTTTTTTGATATTGTTTATGTAAAATCAATACTTGTCGTTGTAAATCATCAAGAGTAGAATTATTGTAAATTACCTCATCTGCAATAGCAAGCCGTGCATTTCGATTTGCTTGAGCTTGGAGGATTTGTTCTATTTCTACTTTCGATATGTTATCACGTTGCTGTAAGCGTTGTTTCTGTGACTTAAGCGAACAATCAACTACTAAAACTCGATCTACTATATCCATTTGTTGAGTCTCTTGTAGCAACGGGATGCTCAATATACAATAACAATCGGTCAATTGATTAGCTTGGGTTTGCATCGTTTGTTTAATAGCAGGATGCAAAATAGCTTCCAATTGTTGTCGTAGTTTTGGATCAGCAAATACAAGTTGGCGTAATTTAGCTCGATTAAGATAACCGTTTGTAAGAATTATTTCATTGCCAAAGGTTGCCACAATAGTTTTAAGTAACGGTTGATTGGGTTTAACTAAATTATGAGCTATTTCATCAGCATCAATAATTGTCACTCCAAGCTGCTTAAAAAAGTCAGAAACCATTGATTTACCAGTTGCAATTCCGCCGGTTAAGCCAATTTTTAAAACCATAGGCTAATTAAATATTCTCCCCACATTAAATGTAACCAACCGGCTGTAGCTAAAAATGGCCCAAATGGAATTGGTTTATCTCGATTTTGTATTTTTAACCCAACTAAACTGATACCAATAACTGCACCCACTAATGATGATAAAAAAATGATTCCCGGTAAAGCCAGCCAGCCTAACCATGCTCCTAATGCAGCTAATAGTTTAAAATCTCCATAACCCATTCCTTCTTTACCAGTTATTAATTTAAAACCCCAATAGACTGACCATAAAGATAAATAACCAAACATAGCTCCAACAACGCTAGTTTCGAGATCAACGTAAGTACCAAATAAATTAAATAAAATTCCTAACCATAACAGTGGTAAAACAATATTATCCGGTAATAAATAATGGTCAAGGTCAATAATACTAGCAGCTAATAAAGCCCAAGTTAATAGCAAAGCTCCCAATAATGGCCAACCATAACCAAACTTCCAAGCTACCATTGCTGATAACAACATACTGACAAATTCAATTATTGGATAACGGATAGAAATTTTTTGCTGACAAGTACTACAGCGTCCACGTAGCAAAATATAACTTATTATTGGAATGTTTTCCAAAATAGTGATGGCGTGTGAGCAATTTGGGCAACGTGAGGCAGGTAGGAGCAAATCAAATCTTTCTTGACTATGAGTAGTTGATGTTTCTAATAGTTCGGCACAATCTCTTCGCCAGCTTCGTTTCATCATTATTGGTAGTCGATAAATAACAACGTTAAGAAAGCTACCTACAACAAGACCTATGATAGCAGTAGCAATAATGCCCGCATTTGGTTCGGCAATAAAATAATCCATGTTAATTGATTGTTATTAAAGTTTTATAATATTTTAGCATATGTTATCACATTTAAAAGAGGAAACGTTATAATTCTTAAATAATTTTCAATTAAGAGAAAGTTGTTATTTTTTTATAAGTTGTTAATTTTAAAGTTAATAATATAATTTTTTCCTTATTGTTGTTTGAATAAGAGTTAATTGTCTGAATCAGAATTTTCAAAATTATAGAATTTGTAGAATGTTTTTTATACTATTGAATTTATTATGTTAATTCTTAAATTCTTAGATTCCGTTAATTACTATTAAAAAATACTTTACCTGATTATTAAAAGTTGAAAAAGATTACATTTGAGAGTATCATTTTAACAATCAAGTTTGATATTTATTTAAATTCTTAATTCCCCCTCCCTTTAAATAAACTGGAAACCATATGTCGGAGCCTAACTATCCTTATCTTGCTCCAGATTCTGCTATTGAAAATTTAAAAGCCCCGCCTTTTTCCAGAGAAGCTGAACAGTCAGTATTAGGTGGTTTAATGCTCAATAATGAAGCGTGGATCATTATTGCTGATTTGCTAACTGATACTGATTTTTATTTGCGTGAGCATCAAATTTTATTTCAAGCGATAAAAAATCTGTCTGAAAAAAGTGAACCTTGTGATCCGGTTACTCTAGCAGAATGGTTGCAAGGGCATAATAAACTTGATGCTATTGGTGGTGGACCTTATTTGGCTATGTTGGCAAGCAATATTCCTAGTGCTGCGAATATTGCTGCTTACGCAAAAATTGTCCGAGAGCGTTCCATACTTCGGCAATTAATGAGCGTTGGTCAAGAGATCGCTGATAGTGCATTTAATACTCAGGGACGTACCAGCTCTCAATTACTTGATAATGCAGAAAAAAGAGTATTTGAAATAGCTGAATTAGGGGCTAAAAATACCATTGGTTTTATCAAAATAGGAGATGTTCTCACTGATACCATAGACCGGATTGACATTTTGTCACAGCAAGATGGTTCAATAACTGGTATGGAGACTGGGTTTGCCGATTTTGATCAACAAACCTCTGGAATGCAACGTTCTGATTTAGTTATAATTGCTGGAAGACCATCAATGGGGAAAACTGCTTTTGCTATGAATATAGCTGGTCATGTAGCAGTTCAAAAACACATGCCAGTTGCGGTATTTAGCATGGAAATGTCCAATGAACAACTTGCTATGCGGTTAATTTCCTCCATAGCAGAAGTTAATTTGCAAAGTGTACGAACTGGTCAACTTAATGATGATGATTGGCCTAAACTCACAGAAGCAGTCAGTAAATTATCTGAAGCTCCTCTATTTATTGATGAAACTCCAGCACTTAGCCCAACAGAATTACGAGCAAGAGCAAGACGGTTATCCAGAGAACAAGGCCAACTTAGTTTAATTGTGATTGACTATTTACAGTTAATGCAAGTACCGGACAATAATGAAAGCCGAGCCAATGAAGTTTCAGAAATTTCTCGTTCTCTCAAGTCATTAGCTAAAGAATTAAATGTACCAGTTTTAGCTTTGTCCCAGTTAAATCGTAGCTTAGAACAACGAACTGATAAAAGACCTAAAATGTCAGATTTGCGTGAAAGTGGGAGTATAGAGCAAGATGCTGATTTAATTGTTTTTATTTATAGAGATGAAGTTTATAATGAAGAAAGCCCGGATAAGGGTACTGCTGAAATTATAATTGCTAAACAACGTAATGGGCCGATTGGTACTAGTCGTTTGACATTTAGAGGTAACATTACCAGATTTGAAAGTTTTGTATCTGATGATGTGTATTATGGAGAGTGAGCAGTTCCTTAATTATGAAAAATCCTAACCATTTAATATTCGTTAAACTTTTTATCACATATTCAAACTATTACAATCCAAAAGATAGATAAGAATTTCGGAGTATAAGGTTTACCTTGTTTCGACTTGCAAGAAGACCTTGCAACTCCAAAAAATTGTCTTAACCTAATTAACCATTTAAAACTTATATGAACCTTAAATATTTCCTTATTAGTATTATTATATTATTCAGCAACATTTGTTTGGCTGGTGGTGCTACTTCTGAGACTTTATTTGCCAGAGCTAATAATTTATTTGAACGTAGTCTTGCTGGTGATGAATCAGTGACAACAGTAGCTTTGCAATCTTTCAATATACTTTCTATGACTTATCGTGATAACCCTTTATTTTTAGCTTATAAAGGTAGTAGTTACACATTATTAGGACGTGATTCTTGGATGCCTTGGAATAAACTTGAATATACTGAGAAAGGACTTGCTTTTATTGATAAATCTTTAGAAATGATTGAACCAAGGCATGATCAGGAAACTATGCGTACAGTACCAATAAGTGTGGAAACTCGTCTGGTAGCAATTTCCACTTTTGTAGCCGTACCTGAATCTTTTGACTATCTTAAAAAAGCTAAAATTGTATTAGCTGATGTATTGCAATCACCAGCTTTCACAGCTAGTCCAACAATAGTGCAAGCTCAAGTTTATTTAGAAGCAGCCAAAATAGCTAGGTCTGAAAAAGATTCTAATAGTGAAATACAATATTTACAAACGCTATTAAAAATTTCTCCTAAAAGTAAATTTGCTAAAATAGCTTCCAAACGGTTGCAAGAATTAAAATAATTAAATCATTGGCTTGATATTTATGATGCTAACGGAACGTCCATATTCTGTTAGCTATTCAGCCTTCAGCAAAACGGTTATATTTCCCCCGCTCCTTCGATCTCATCAATGCCATTTGCGTTAAGGGCAGACACGCAGGTCTGCCCCTACAAAAACACAATATATTTCAATATTGTAGGGATGAACCTATGTGTTCGCCCTGCTTAACGCAAATTGATTAGAATAACCACATATAATGTAGGGTCAATCCTTTATGGTTGCCCTTAACTTAATGACATTGACGCAAAACGTGGGAACGAGATAAAGAATGAAAAAATATCTATTCAATTCCGTTTAAGAAAAAAAGTAAGAGTAAATAATAAACTAGCGGCAACAACCACTGAAGGGCCAGTTGGAATGTCCAAATGCCAAGACATAAATAAACCCAATCCGACTGCAATACAACCAATAAGACTTGACAATATTGCCATTTGTTCTGGAGTTTTAGAAAAACGCCTAGCGGTAGCTGGTGGAATAATTAACATTGAAGTTACTAGTAAAATCCCTATTATTTTCATAGCAATAGCAACAACTAAAGCCACCAATAACATAAAAAACAAACGTATTTTAACTACCGCAATTCCTTCGACTTGAGCTAATTCTTCATGGATGGTGACTGATAACAAAGATTGCCAAATTGAAATAATTCCTAATAAAGTTAAACAACTACCAGCATATATCCAATATAAATCAAGATACGTTATAGTTAGTAAATCACCAAATAAATAGCTGAATAAATCAATCCGTAATCCTTGACTCTGCAAAAAAGCTACGGCTACTAGTCCCAATGATAGAGTACTATGTGCTAAAATACCTAATAAAGTATCAGTGGCAAACTGTTTTTGGGACTGTAATATAACTAGTAGTAAGGCAATTGCGATACAAACAAATAAAGTACTTAATAATAATAAAGCATTTAAGGGTAAATTTACATCAAAAGTCAACTGGAATAAGAAACCTATAGCGATACCAAGTAATGCTGAATGTGCTAAAGTATCACCAAAATAGGCCATGCGTCTCCAAACGATAAAACATCCAAGTGGACCAGTAACTAATGCTATGCCCAAACCACCCAATAAAGCTCGCCACAAAAAATCATCCATTGTTGTTTAATGCTTAATTATGAATTCTTAATGGTTAATTAAAAACTTACGAAATATTTAAGAGAGTTTTTGATTTAAACATTTAAAAATTAAAAAAAATTATAGGAAATAGTTCTATGCCTGATATATTACCTCCAGATTGCGTAGGATTAGTAACATCACAAACATATAGGTTTGATAAAACTCCATTATCTTTAGATTGTGGACGTTCTTTGTCAAGTTATGAACTAGTATATGAGACCTATGGCACATTAAATAAAGACCATTCTAATGCTATTTTAATCTGTCACGCATTAAGCAGTGATCATCATGCTGCTGGCTATTATAATATGCAAGATAAAAAACCCGGTTGGTGGGAAACCTGTATTGGCCCGGGCAAACCAATTGATACTAACCGTTTTTTTGTCGTTTGTCCAAATAATTTAGGTGGTTGCAAAGGCTCAACCGGTCCTACTAGTATTAATCCAGACACAAATAAACCTTATGGCCCAGACTTTCCTATTGTGACAGTTCGTGACTGGGTTAAAAGCCAAGCTCGTTTAGGTGATATGTTAGGAATTTCACAATGGTTAGCAGTTATTGGTGGCAGTTTAGGCGGTATGCAAGCTTTACAATGGGCTATTGATTACCCTAAACATTTAAGATATTGTGTGATAATTGCAGCCGCTCCTAAGTTGACAGCCCAAAATATTGCTTTTAACGAAGTTGCCCGGCAAGCAATTCTTAGTGACCCAGATTTTCATAAAGGTCATTATTATCAACATAATACTATACCAGAACAAGGTTTAATGTTAGCTCGTATGTTAGGGCATATAACTTATTTATCTGATGTTGCTATGCGTGAAAAATTTGGTCGAGAATTACGAGAAGGCAAGTTAAATTTTGGTTTTGATGTTGAATTTCAGGTTGAAAGTTATCTGCGTTATCAAGGTCGTTCATTTGCGGATAGATTTGATGCCAACACCTATTTATTGATGACCAAAGCCCTTGATTACTTTGATCCAGCCTTAGAACATGATAATAATCTTTCTGATGCCTTAGCAAAAGTTATGGCAAAATTTTTAGTGATTTCTTTTACCAGTGATTGGCGATTTTCATCAGCTAGATCACGAGAAATAGTTAAGGCATTGTTGGATAATAAAAAAAATGTTAGTTATGCAGAAGTTACTTCTCATGATGGTCATGACGCATTTCTGATGCCGATTCCGCATTTTATCCAAGTTTTCAAATCATATATGCAAAATACTGAGTAATTCTTAATGTTTAAGTTCTTAATATTTAGTTAAAATCAAAAGGTTGAAGGGTTTTATGGATTTTAATTAAGAACTAAGAATTAAAAATTAAGAATTAAAAAAATATGGAATTACGTACTGATTTAGCACTGATAAGTGAATGGATAAACGAAAATTCACATGTTTTAGATTTAGGTTGTGGTGACGGAACATTATTGGCACATTTACGTGATGCTCGTTCGGTAACCGGATATGGATTAGAAATTGATGATGATAATATAATTTCATGTGTTCAAACAGGGGTCAATGTCATCCATACCGATTTAAATCAAGGTTTATCCGACTTTAATGATGATAGTTTTGATTATGTTGTTATGACTCAAGCGATTCAAACTATTTTACAACCTGATTTGTTATTAATGGAAATGTTACGAGTTGGTAGACAAGGAATTGTGACATTTCCTAATTTTGGGCATTGGCGAGCTAGGTCTTCTTTGTTTTTTGGTGGAATTATGCCAATATCCAGAGCTTTGCCCAGCAAATGGTATGAAACTGGTAATATTCATCTTTGTACATTGCTAGATTTTGAAGAATTATGTTATCAGCTTGATATTGAAGTGTTGCAACGAGCAGTTGTTGACACTAAGCATCGCACAAGTTGGTCTATGCGTTTGTTACCGAATGTATTTGGTAAAATTGCTTTGTATAGATTACGCAGCAAACCAGTTAAGAGAATTTTGCCTAGATAACATCCAATCTTAAAAGGGTGTTCTGAATTTACCAAAAATCTACTATTTAATTGTGAATGGTTAACTGTGAATTAATAATGGTTAATGGAAGTCAAAATCATTAAGTAATTAACCATTCTTCATTCACTTAATTCACAATTAAATACACATCAATTGGAGTCTACTACCCATGATATTTACCAGCATAAAAACAATAGAACTACCTGATAAAATAAAAGTTGGAACCGATTTTACGGTTATTATGATTGCTGATGGTGAAGTTCCATTTGCTCAAATTATTGTCCGCCATTCAGATGGTTGGGAATGGATTGTTAAAGACCAATTAGTTGAAGAAACAGGAAAATATTGCTATCACTTTAAGATTCCAGCTAATGCCTATCATGCAGGGATGGCAAATTTACAAATTGAAGGCTGTCGAGTTTCTGATATATTCAACGCCAGTGCAGATGATTGGATAACTGAATATCGTGATATTCAAATAATTGATCCAAATGTTAAATATATTCCAATTCCGCCTAAACCTAATGTCACTTTAGGAGAAAGCAATCAGCCAGTTATTTATTTTGGTATTCATAAACATATGCACCAGCCATATTACAATGCCACTGATATAGATTACTGGGATGGAGAAAAAGATGATATTTTTGGACAACGTGGTGGGCCTTATACCCATTTAATTTCGGCTGCGGTGCAACAATATATTGATGGTGGTTTAAGCCATGCTGGATTGTCAACTAGTTGGTCTGGTTCATTAATTGAGCAGTTGAATAGATGTTCGGAAACTGGGCGAGGTCATGGGGCTTTTAGTAACTGGAATCAGAGTTTACGCAATCTTGCTCAAGCTAAAACAGCTTTTGGTAATCCACGAATAGATTTCAGTGCTTTTGGTTTTTTTCATCCTTTAATGCCTTTAATTCCTGATCGAGATATTATTGGTCAAGTCAAATGGCATCAACGGATTATTCGAGAAACTTTTGGAACTGAAGCCAGTGATGTTATGTTTCCACCCGAAACAGCTTTCCAACCACATATGATTCCAGCTTTAAAACAAGCCGGAGTTAATACGATAATGTATGATTCCATTCATCATTTTCGAGCTTGCAAAGATTATCCTTATGCTGGTAGTCATGAAGGCATGTTGCCACCCAATCAAGCAGATCAAGAAAATGCCCCGGTCAATGATTGGTTAGCATTGAATAATATTTGGGCTCCAAGTAAAATTTCTCCTCAATTATTAAAGCCTTGCATGTTACGTTATACCGATCACACTGGCAAAAGTTCGGAAATAATTGGTGTACCAGCAGAACGTTATTTAGGTAATGAAGATGCTCGTGGTGGTTATGGAGCTTTGCAATATGAAGGAGTTATGGGGCAGATTTACAATCAAATCCAAAATTCTTTCGATCCTAAACATCCACCGTTCTTTATTTTGCATTCGGACGGTGATAATTATGGTGGTGGAGCTGATAGTTATTACACTTGCAACACAAGTGGTTTGGTGCAAATGTGTCAAAATGATGCACGGTTTCAATTAATCACTGTTAAAGATTATCTACATAAATTTCCAGTTGATCCAAATAATATTGTTCATGTTGAATCTGGTTCGTGGGCTGGGGCAGATAATGGTGATCCGCAATTTACCAAATGGTTTTCATGGGGCGAGAAGGATTACTCTCCAGATTTAAATAGTTGGGCTGTATTGACAGCTTTCCAAAATATCGTTCATTCTTTTGAGGATAGTAGTCAAGAAGCCAATCTATTGGAGAACTTACAACGGTTACTTTATACTGCTGAAACAAGTTGTTATTGGTATTGGACTGGTCAGGATGTTTGGGATGCACAGGTGACTAATGCTGCTAATAGAGCTATTGAGATGATAGGTGGAAGTATTGATAATATTGTTAAGCAGGATAAAACTGGTCCAACTATTTTTATGCCTTGGGTACGGCCAGCGAATCCAGGTGGTAAGGATTGGGGGCAAGGTGGGTTAATTGATGCTGCTAAAGAGGCTACTTTTAAAACTTTTGTATATGATATAACTGGAGTTAAGAAGGTTTTGTTGCATTATTCTGGTCCCAACGGTGAATCAACTGTTACGATGCAAGATTGTGGTTCTTATCCATCTCGAACTAATCCTGCTAGAACTGCTACCCAATACCAAGTTGTCTTGCCGGCTGGTACTGGTAATATTAAGTATTATATTGAAGCGGTTGATAATAAAGGTAATATTTCTTACAGTCCAGTTGGAAGGATTTGTATTAATGGTTGATTTCTCGACTATCAAGTTTTTTAGACGCAAATATTATGTCTCTACAATATCAAATAATATGTCCGGTAGAGATGCGATGCTTGCATTTATCAAATCCATCAAGTTTGTTTTAAGTTAAAAATGAAATTCAATAATCAATTCTTTAACTTAATTGTGGAGCATTAAATAAATAATAACGGATTAAAACAATATCTTCTCCAATGCTTAAATACTTGTGTATAACGATGAGTGATTTGCGTGAGAGTTTTTAAATTTGAAAAAATAGCTGACATTTAAGCATACCGCATTTTTTGATCTGATTGCAGGTATAATACGATGGACTTGGTATTGGCAGCTTAACATATTGATAATTAATTTGAGAATTTAATGGTAATTAATTGATAATATTAAAAAAATCATATCACAGAAATGGTATGTTAATTGCTTCTTAATAGATTATAATCTGAATTTTACTTTATTCATGTTTAATCTATATCAAGTATGAGTAAGGCTTTTAACAAGTATTTTCATTTCAATAATTGCTGACCAATGTTGCATTTTGCATTGCAGTATTGAAATTTAAAACTACATTTTTTTAATTTAAGTGTTAAGTATATTTAGGAGAGTAATTATGTCAAATAAATTAGCTATTTGTATTGCTGTCGCTTTAGGCGTAGCAACTATGCCAGTATTCGCAAAAGGAAAACCAGAAGCTTCTGAAGTAGATCACAATGTATCTATAGCTCCAGTTGCAGGTACAGCCACAGTAGATGGTGATACATCCGAATGGGATTTAAATGCTGATGTTGTTGCTAATATGTGTACTGCTGGTAGCGTAGGTGCAGATGGTAATTGTGAAGGTAGTGGTAAAGTTAACTTATCTGATTTATATGCTCGTTACAATTGCGATACTAATACAGCATATATGTTGGTATTAGAAAACGATGATTACGAAGCAGAAGAAAGTAATGGCGACGCATGGGTGACTGTTGGTGGTAATAGCAATAAAGTTGTTAAAGGTGGCGAATCTGGTTTTGCATGGGTAAGGAATGATGAAGGTAGAGCTATTGGTTATGAAGCTTCTTTTGCATTAGGAGCAGGAATCACAACAGATGTACAAGTGCATCTTAATGTTTCTAATAATACTTCTTCTACTGGTAAAAATGGTGATACTATGTCTATCACTGTTGAGGAAAATTGTTCTATGCCAGAACCAGAACCAACCCCTGATCCAGAGCCAACTCCTGATCCAGAACCAACTCCTGATCCAGAACCAACTCCTGATCCAGAGCCAACTCCTGATCCAGAGCCAACTCCTGATCCAGAGCCAACACCTGATCCAGAGCCAACTCCTGATCCAGAGCCAGAGAAGGAAACAGGCAATCCTAATGCTTCATGTCCTGATGGTACTGAGTTGATGGCCAAGTATGAATGGAATGAAGGTGGTTATACATTTGAAAAACCAGCAGGTGGTGATTCTGTTGTTACTATAGAAGGTGATGCAGATGGCGGAACTTGGAGTTCTACAGGAAATATTACTCATGTTATTTTGAAGGGTGGAACTAACACTGACACTGCTGAAGTTGATTCCGCAAGTGGTGGAGATTTCTCTAAAGACAGTATCCCTGCTAATGGCGGTGGCAAAACTCCAGATATTTCTAATATCCAGTTCTGTGGAATAATAGACGAGCCATGTAATTATGTTTATGGTGTTCATGATCGTGGTTTGAATGATTCTGTTATTTTCAAATATAGTGATGCAACTGGATTTATTCATCTTGCTACTTACGAAGGTGCTGACATTGAAGGTTTAGATATTTCTCCTGCTGGCGAAATGTATGCTAGTGCTGGTGATGATACAGCTCAACCAGGATTGATTTCCAAGATTGATATGGTAACTGGTGCAAAAACTGATATTGGCGATCCAAGTGGTTTAGAAATTGATGGTATTTCCTTTAATCCTGTAAATGGTGTACTAAATGGATGGGCTCAAGACGAAGGATTGTTAACTATTGATTCTGATACTGGTGAAATTATTCCTCCTACTGTTGGTTATGCTGGAGAAGTAGAAGATTTATCTTGGTCTAATGATGGCGCTACTTTGTATTTCATAGATAGTGACCATGGTGGAAATGATCCAGATGCTGGAACTGATAGTGGTGTTACACAAACAGTTAGGTCTTATACTGCAGCAGATGGTATTAGTGAAGCGGTTTGTGGTTTAACAGGCCCAGAAATTGAAGCCATAGAAACATTACAAGATGGTAACTTGTTGGTTGGTTATCATAATAATGATACTCAAATGGTACAAATTGTTAATCCAGATACTTGTAATGTCGTTCTTGAAAGTGGTGTAGATGGTACTCCTTATACTGATATTGAAGGACTTGCTGTATGTCCTCCAGCAGAATAAGGATTTATTTTTGCTAAGTTGTAGTAATTAATTTTTATTAAAAGAAATGCTGAATGGTAATATTTTTACCTCCAGCATTTTTTTTTTGCAAATTGAAATTGTAATTTGCGAAACCATTATATAAATATCAAATAAAATCAAACATATAAGAATGGCATGAATTTAGCATGTCATATAATTAAAATATTTTTAATTTTTTAAATTATAGTGTATATTATATAACTAGTCATAGAATTCTTTTAATTAAGAGAATTTTTATTTTTGACTTAAAGTTGTTTTTAAAAAAAATTCACAAATTTTCATTAATAATCTGAATAAATCAAAAAGGAGTATATAAAATGCGTAAATTATCAAGAGATCCTTTACGAGAAGCAATATTAAAATGTTTAGTAGTTGGTGGTATGACCATGACCGCAACTATGAATGTTTATGCTGACTGTAATGTTATTTATGGTGTTCATGATGAAGGCTTAAATAATTCCCAATTCGTCACAATAGATCGTTCTACATATGCAGTTACGCCATTAGGTTCAATGCATTCAGGCCATGATATTGAAGGTTTGGATATGAATGCTGCTAATGAACTTTATGGTTCTTCTGGTGATGATCCTGAAGGTCATCCAGCTGGTCATCTTTATAAGGTAAGTACTGTCGATGGTTCAGTTCAAGCTGTAGGTCCAATTTGTTTTGATGTCAATGGAACTAATGTATGTGACACTGAAGTATCCGCTCTTTCATTTAATCCAATTAATGATGACTTATGGGCTTGGTCAGAAGAATGTGGTTTAGTTAAAGTTAATGCTGATGATCCAGCTAATTCTACTTTAGAAATGCCATATTCCACTGATAGTTTAGAAGCATGTTTGGCAAATGGAGATCAAAGAAAACGGCAAAAATATACTTCTACTATTGAAGATTTATCTTGGAGCATGGATGGTAGTAAAATTTACTATGCTAATAAAGACTCAGTTTATGTTTATATTCCAACTAGTGGTATTATTGAAGGTCCATTAAGTGGTAGCAGCTTAGGCGGTAATGTTGAAACTGTTGAAATGCTTCCTGATGACGATAAAACCTTAATTTTGATAGTGGATGGTTCACCACAGTTATTTAAATTAGATATAGCTAGTGATACTGTTTCTACAATAAACGGTAGTAGTATAAAACCATATACTGATATAGAAGCAGTTGCCGCATGTATTGGTGATATTCCACCACCTCCTCCACCAACAGTTGTTACCTGTGATGAGATGGGTTCCAGTGTATTTGCTAAATTTGACTGGAATGGTGAAGGTTATGTAGCTGATGATTCTGCTGCTAATAATGATTCTGTTGAAATTATTGGTAATGGTAGTGGTGGTGCTTGGTCCGCAACCGATGCAAATATAACTCACATAGTTGTTAATACAACTAATTCTTCTACTGTTGAAAACTTAATTACGGAAGGAACATTTGGTAGTGTCGATGGTGTAACTACAGTTGAATTCTGTGGTACTTCAGTAGATGAACCTCCTGCACCTCCACAAATTGATACTTGTCCTGAAGAAAGTGGCGGTTTGATCGCTAAATTTGAATGGGATGGCAGCCGCTATGTGTCTGAAAATGATGACGATAAGTCTGATGATGATGACGATAGGTCTGATGATGATGACGACAATTCTCAAAAGGATGCTAAGTCTCAAAAAGACAACAAGTCCCAAAAGGATGCTAAGTCCCAAAAAGACAACAAGTCCCAAAAGGATGCTAAGTCTCAAAAAGATGACAAATCCCAAAAGGATGCTAAATCTCAAAAAGATGCTAAGTCCCAAAAGGATGCTAAATCTCAAAAAGATGCTAAGTCCCAAAAGGATGCTAAGTCCCAAAAGGATGCTAAATCTCAAAAAGATGCTAAGTCCCAAAAGGATGCTAAATCTCAAAAAGATGCTAAGTCTCAAAAAGATGCTAAGTCCCAAAAGGATGCTAAATCTCAAAAAGATGACAAATCCCAAAAGGACGCTAAGTCCCAAAAAGACAACAAGTCCCAAAAGGATGCTAAGTCTCAGATAGATGACGCTGTTATAACCGTAACTGGAGATGCAAGCGGTGGTAATTGGGTTACAACTAATGCTAAAGTTAGTTATGTTATTCTGAAAGGCGGACCAAATCATGGTAGCTATGTACCTGCTTTTGAACAAGGTGGAGAATTTAGCAATACTCTGATCCCAGTTAATGGTGGTGGTAATATACCTGATATTTCTAATATCCAATTCTGTGGTACAGTTGAGGAACCAACTCCTGATCCAATTCCTGATCCTGAACCAGAAAAATGTGAAGTTGTGGAAGAAGTTGAAGAAAGTGAATGGTTATATGCTACTGACTATGTTGGTGATGCAACTGGTAATCCGAAACTAGAAATTTATAGTACTGCTGTTAAGTTGGATGGCGATACTATAACTGTTGCTATTAACTCAAATATGAGTCCAGAAGACCCTCTGATGTATCATGGGGAAAATGTTAACTTCACTGACTATGTATTTGATTTCTACGGTACTCAATATGCGGTTCATTTTGCACCTGATAATGATTCTGGGGCTAATGCTGGTGTAGGTTTATATGAAGTTACAGGATTTAAAGACGTAACTAAGAAGAATTCTGGTTGGTCTAGCTTCAAAAGCTATAATCGTGGTAATTTAGGTGATTTACCTATTAATAACGATTATTTTGACTGGACAGCTAAACGCAGTATTCCACAAGAAATTGCTTCTGGAAATAAGGTTGCCGGTGATAATTACACCCGTTTGACTGGAACAGAATTAGCAGGTATGGGTCTGGATTTACCGGGACAAACTGGTAAATATACCTTTGGATTCAGTTTCACTAAGACTGCTGATATGGAAGGTAATTTTGTATCATATGTATTTACCGAATGTATTAATGATGGCATTGCTTTAGTTAATACTCTATCAGCTCCTGTAGTTACAACTACTGAATCTTGTCCTGATGATGACGATGCTAAGTCTAAGAAAGACGATGATGCTAAGTCTAAGAAAGATGATGATGCTAAGTCTAAGAAAGACGACGATGCTAAATCTGACAAAAAGAAGGGTTGTATTGATGAACTAACCATGCTTTCTCCTAATAATGAAGAATTTTCAGTGTTAAATGCTGATCTTGGTCATCCATATACTAATTTTGAGGATACAGCTGG
>JAUCGL010000067.1:17922-24320 GCA_030378105.1 Candidatus Halobeggiatoa sp. HSG11
ATACAGCTGGTAACTCAGTAGCAGTTCATACTTCATGTTCTGTTTGTCTTCAAGTTGATGATGAAATTGATGGTTGGACCATAACAGGCCTTACAGCTGATGATTCTGGTAAGTTAGAAGCAAAATGTGCAGTTTCTAATAACGATGATGCTACATCTGAAAAAGATGATGATGGAACTTCATCTCAACCAGAAGTAACTCCTGAACCAGAAGTAACTCCTGAACCAGAAATAACCCCTGAACCAGAATCTGGTATGCCAGTTGCTGATCCAACTTCAGATGCTCCTGATGTAGATTATGTTGCCGAAATTAATCCAACAGAAGGTTCTGCTACAGTTGATGGTGATGTTTCAGAATGGGATGCAAGTAATGATTTCGTTGCTAACATGTGTACTGCTGGAAGTGTAGTTTCAGATGGTAATTGTGGTACTAATGGTAAAGTAAACTTATCTGATTTGTATGCACGTTATGACTGTGATACTAATACCATGTATGTTACAGTGATAGAAAATGCTCCTTATCAAGCAGAAAAAACTGCAGATAATGCATGGGTAACTATTGGTGGCAACAGTAATAAAGTTGTTAAAGGTAGTAGTGGCAATGATGGTATAGCACCAGACTTTGCATGGGTTGAAAATGCTAATGGTAGAGCCATTGGTTATGAAGCTTCTTTCCTACTTGAAGATGGTGATGTACAAGTTCACTTGAACGTATCCAATAATACTTCTTCAACTGGTAAGAATGGTGATACAGCAAGAATTATACGTCCTGCTAGTTGCCCAGCTCCAGTAGCTAGTTCTTCTGAACCAGCACCAGCTCCAAAAGGTAAAAAAGGTAAGAAGTAGTATTTATGATAATTTGATAATTATTATTAAGAATACTTGAACTTTTATTAACGCCGGGATACAATCGTATTTCGGCGTTTTTTCATTTTAAATTCAAAAGGAAACATTCTGATGAAAATTTTTTTTATAAGCTTTATCCTATCAGCATTAATAGTCCCAATAAGCATGGCTGCCCCCAATAATGATGATCTAGCTAATGCTACTAATATAAGTACCCTTCCAACCAGCTTACAACAAGATTCCACTGGTGCAACCAACGAAATTAATGAAGCTGGCCCAACCTGTTTAAACAATGAACCAAGCCCTAGCGTATGGTTTAAATATACTGCCAGTGCTTCACAAACCGTTGTATTTGATACCTTTGGTTCCGATTATGATACTAATATATCCATCTGGAATAATAATGAACATCCTTTAATACCAATGGATTGTAACGATGATCACAGCAATCTTGAACAATCATTAATCAATGCGGAACTAAAAGCTGGAATAACTTACTATATCAATGTTGGTGGTTATAATGGTGAAGGTGGTAATTTGACATTGAATGCTAAACAAGTTAATGCTCTTACCAATGATAATTTAGCTAATGCTATAGCCATTGGTGACGATTCAACTTACAGCAATACTCAAACCACCAAATCTGCAACTATTGAAACTGGAGAAACTATAGCTAGTTGTAATAAAAATGGAGCTACATCAAGTGTTTGGTATAAATATTCACCTTCAGCCAATCAGAGAGCTGTTTTCAATACCAGTGGTTCAGACTACAACACAGTATTATCAGTATGGAGTGGAGCAACTCATCCGCTAACCGAGGTTGAATGCAACGATGATAACGGTGGACCTCAATCCCAAATTGCGGCTAATTTGACCGCCAATAAAATCTATTATATCAATGTTGCAACCGGCAAAACTTCTCCCGGAGCCATATCCGAAGATACTGGTTTATTAAATTTCAGCATGAGTACACCACCAATTAACGACAACATTGCTGATGCCATTCAAATTTCAGAAGCATTCCCTTATACCAATACTCAAAATACTGGTGGAGCCACAACTGAAAAAAATGAATCAAATCCAAGTTGTGCAACTAGCTCCGATGCCAGTATTTGGTATTTATTTAATCCAAGTTCTGACTATAATAATGTAACATTTTCTATTCCAAATGCTAGTTTTGATGCTGCATTATCAATATGGCAAGGCAGTGAATTTCCACTTACCGAATTAGCTTGTAGCGACAATGCAGTTACTCCAGATAATACTGTTGAATCACAAATAACTATACCACTAAAAGCCAATACTGATTACTACGTTGACATAAATGGAGTGGATGGTGAATCAGGAACAACAACTTTGCAAGTTGAAGAAGGAAAAACTGATTTTGCTATTGCAGCTCAACCTCAACCACAAACAGTTGGTGGCTGTCAAAATGCAACTTTGACAGTAGTATTAAATAATAATGAAGGTAAAGTGATTGAAGCAACAGATGACCCAGTTGGTAATCAATGGGAAACTGGAGTTACTTTGCCATTTAGCTATGAATGGTATCAAGGTGAATCTGGTGATGATAGCAATTTAGTTTCCGAAGTTGAAAATAATCCAGTGGTTTCGGTTAAGCCTGATACAACAAGTAATTATTGGGTACGTGTAACTAATCCGACTGGCTCAGTTGATAGTGCAGCCACCACTGTTACTGTGGATGACAGTGTTAATAATGGGGCTGGTTTAGACGTTAATGGTAATTCAATGTCAACTAAAGCTCATTTTTGTGGTTCAGTCACCGAATCGCTACAATCCAAAGTTAATTTAACCTCAATAACTCAACAAGATAACGCAGTTATTAGATTCACTATCAACGTTGATCCCAAACATGTTAAAAAAACTGCAGATGTATTAATGCTTGGTGTATACAAAAATGATAACGTAACTCAGTATTATATGCGAAATGGTTCAAACTGGGAACTATGGAATGGTGACATAGCTAGTTTTGCAGCCGCTCAAACAGATGTTAATTTACCAGAAAGTTTTGAAATAATAATATACGATGGTTTGTTAGCTGGTTTACCGGGCAGTCTGGAAGTGTATTCTGGCTATAGATTTGAAAATGGAGGAATTTTTTATAGTGGTGATAGTATTAAGTTCACTGTTAAATAATCTGTAACTACTCACTTCCCCCTTTAAGACCTGTCAGGTTTTTAAAATCTAGCAGGTCTGATTTAATAACATATTGCAGAACTACCCTCTACTTAACCTCACTGCCATTAAGTTAAGGAGATTTATTCGGGTAACCACAAGAAATCCCCCCTACAAATCATCATTTAACGTAGAGGCAATCCTTTATGGTTGCCCTTAACTTAAGACCAAGGCAATCGCACTATGATTTCTTATCAGGTATAGCTTATGGGACATTAATGCTTTCAAATAATATTTATCAACATAATAATTTATATTGATGCAATGGGTTGCCAAAAGGACATTGCTATAGAAGGTTCACAAAATTGGGAAGGACTCCAAACAATCGTTATGGTTGAATTTGAGAGAACCATTAAAAGTGAAACTACTATTGACCATCGTTATTACATAAAATTTGTTGAAAAAAGAAGATACAGCTAAAATTGGGATTAAGAACAAACGTCGTAAAAGCTGGCTGGGATGAAGTTTATCTTGAAAAAGTCTTGACAGGACATCATGAAATTTCTGCGAAACCCATCAGCAGTTAATTGGAAAGATTTCACAAATATTTGATATAGAACACTTAGCAGAGCTGCATTCTGTGGTTACTTCTCGTTTCGGATAGCTATCCCTAGCTTAAGTGCAAGTTAAATTGTAGAGATTTATGATTGGTTTGTCAATGGAAACTGTTTTAACAAAAATTTTGGAACAAGAAAAACTATTCCCATCCTTCAAAATAATTATATCTCTTCAAATAGGTTTCTTTGTCAACTGTAATGATTTTATGATAAAAGTTATGATATATTTCTAGCCCAAAATGGATATTACCTCTTCTTTCAAGATGTTCATGAATTCTTCCTGTACTATTTTCTGGAGTTTTATAAATAATAATCAAAATAATTTGATATTTCTGAAAAAATTCATTCAATGAAACATTATAATCAAACAATAATTTTAAAATAATCATCCAACTTTCTGATGCTTTTTGTTTTAATTCTGTTTTTTTATTTTTATTGAGCTGTCGTTTTGTGCTATTTTTAAATTCTATCAAGTAAATTATGTTATTTTTGCAAGCTAATAAATCATAACCTCTTAATTATTTGTTTTTAAATGTGTTTTTAATAACTCATCCATCAAAATCAATATATTTTTTATTACTTTGGAAAAAGCTTATTGGTTCTTTATCTGAGACTGAATCATCAAGACTAATATTGCTTAGAGTATCAAAATAACCATTTTTAATAAAATCTTTTGTGATCTTATTCAACATCTTCTAATTCCTCTAAAATACTGATAGGTTCAGCTAATTTTTTATAAATAAGTTCCAGATTATTATTGACATTTTCGATGACTGAAGTTTCAGCAAGCTTATTTGCTAAATAAAAGTTGGTGTTGATGTTCTTTGAGTATAATTCTAATGCTTCTATCATGTATGGACTATGCGAATTAACCAATACTTTTATACCTTCTGTCACTAAAGAAACAATAATTTTTGCATATTCAAGTTGCCATTTTGGGTGTAAGTGGATTTCTGGTTCATCAAGTATTAAAATACTACCTTTTTTAAGACTACCATTAAGAATAAGTATTTGTAAAAAACCAAACATTTTAATTCCACTTGAAGTTTGGTACATGTTTAATTTGTCTTTCAAACCATTCTTTTTATAAAAAATATTATCTTCCAAAGAATCATAATAAACTTCACCATTAATTATATCTTTAATCTGTTTATATTGTTGATTACCACTGGTTGTTATTTTAGGTTGAGATATTCTTAAAATTAAATCTCCAATTTCGTTTGATAATGAAAAATTTAATTGGTATTGTTGTGATAATACCATAGTGTTTTTAAGATAATTGAATTGTGATAAAAAGGTTGGATTATCTATAAAAATTGGGAAGTTTGTGATGACATTTTCTGTTTCAAATTCTATATTGTTCGTTTTTTTATGTTTTAACAAATAATGTCTTATTTCAGAAAATAGTATTTTTCCAATGGTAGTTTTACCTGTATCATTTTCACCAGCAATCACAGTTAAACCATCTAATTTAATATCAGCATTTTTGATGATTTGAAAATCTTTTATTTTAAGTTGCATTGGGTGTTGTTGGGAATTAGGAGTTTTCTGAATCAGGATTTGAAGATTTTAATGATATGATTTCTTTCAGGTAGGCAATTTCTTGTTTAAGATAGGATATTTCTTTTTGTTGTTGTGCTATTGTTTGATGTAATTCTCCATCTGACGCATTAAATATTACTTGACTTTGGTTATCTAAACTATTTTCATACACAATTTGAACATTTTTACTTTCTAAATCAGTTAATTCAGATATTTTCATGCCTAAAATTTTAGAAATTTGTTCTAATCTAGAAAACTGGATATTTGTTTCTCCTCTTTCAATGTTAGAATAAGCACCCATCGACATATGCAATTTTTCCGCCATTTCCTCCTGTGACCATCCTTTTAACTCTCGAATAAACTTAATTTTTTCGTTAATTTTCATAACTTAATAGTTCTACTGTGTGTTATCTATAGTAATACTGTATGTTCTTATTATATTAGGTATTTTATTATAGCATTTTTAACGTAATTTTCGAGGAGTTTTTATGAAAAAGATACTATTGTTTGGTATTTTGACTTTATTTGTTGGGATTGTCAATGCTGAAACTGATTTACTTAATTTGGGTTCTTATAATGAGGGTGATACTCCTTCTTATGGAGAAAATGTTGTTATTGGGCAAGATGAAACAACTGGTGTTAAATGGGTTACTGGAGCTGAAAATGCTTCTGATGAGCTAAAAAGACTTAAGTATTCAACTAACCTTTCAGGAAATTTTGAACTTTTTATTAAAGCAGATGTTTATATTTATATAGGACTTACGCATTGACAAAAGTATTATAATATGAATCATCCCAAAAAACTATAAAAAAGAATCAAATGAGAGAAATAAGTCGTCCATCAACAGCAAATTGCACCTTATCCATGTATATATCTTATCTATTAAGTGAACCAAAATATATAAATTGCAGTAGGTTGGGAGAATTAATGAACATATCACATGACAGCACTAACCGTTTTTTAAACAGAGAAAACTTAACATCAGAAGATTTATTTTTGGAAGCAAAATCTCAATTAAATTTGGAAGGTGGTATGTTGAGTGTGGACGACACAGTATTGGATAAACCTAATAGTTATCATATGGATTTAGTCGATCATTTTTGGTCAGGAAAACATCATCGTAGTGTTACAGGAATCAATTTAATAACGTTGTATTACACTGATGTTAAAGGTAATCACCTGCCAATTAACTATAGAATCTATGATAAATCAGAAGGTACGACAAAAAATGATTACTTTCAAGATATGTTGATTGAA
>JAUCGL010000068.1:0-4543 GCA_030378105.1 Candidatus Halobeggiatoa sp. HSG11
ATATGTTAGCAGATAATGAAATATACTGAAATTTTTCTCAGGTACTCCCTCTAAAAATAAATTTATATATCAGTTAGTTAAGTATTAATAATATAAAAATGAATCAAATTCTCTATTTAAAGTAAAAATTATCTATATAAAATAATATCTTTACGAAAACTATTTTTTATGATTCATATCTTTTTGATTTCTATATATTATATTTTTTAACGAGAACTGCTGTAAATTACATAATTAATTGTTAATGAAGATCAAACCCATTAATAATTAACAATTAAATACATGTTAAATAAACTAAAAAATATCCCTAACGGGCAAAAATTCCGCTATTTTACGATTATTATAGCAATATCTATATTTCTGTCTCCCTTATTACTCGTTCCACAATTAGTTGGTAATGATGATTTATGTGGTACGTTGTGTATGCGGCGATTTTATCTATATTTTCCCGGTATGACATTGGATGATTTATGGTCACATATTAAAGTAGCTTATCTTGGTTTTGCCTTTTTACTATTGATTTTGACTACAACCTTTTTTTCAGGGAGGATTTGGTGTAGCTATATCTGTCCGGTTGGTGGAGTGCCAGAACTATTGAGCAGAATGCTTAACGACCGTTGGAAAATTGAATTTCGTTCTTTGCCACAAGTGCCGATTCGTTATGGTTACTTTAGTGTTTATCTAGTGCTGTTTCCAATGTTAGGGATAAGTGCTTGTACTCTGTGTAATTTTATTACTGTGCCTCGTATTTTTGAGGTTTTGATAGGTGAATTTCGGGGATTTTTATATATTTTATCAGCAGTTGGATTGGCCAATTTAGGGCTATTTTTTATCTTGGGAGTTTTTGCGAATAAAGGCCGAGCTTACTGTCAGTTCTTATGTCCAATTGGAGCTATAGATGCGTTAGTCAATCGGTTTAGTGCTAAATTACATTTTACTCGCCGCATTCGAGTGGAGCGAAATCGTTGTACTGGTTGTAATATTTGTGCCAAAAAATGTATGTGTGGAGCAATTATTATGCGAGATAGGATTGCAGTTGTTGATCAGCTTTCCTGTATGTCTTGCCACGAATGTGTTGATGTTTGTGATTGGAGTGCGATTGATTGGCGACATAATCCAATTGATAAAAATCCTAAACGTAAGAAAAAAGGAATTGAAATCCATCCGCAACCGATTTGGATCAGTGTACATAAATTTAAGCCAAAGTCATTGTTACATATTAATTGGCAACGAGTGTTGTTTATAACCGCTTTGGGAATTACTCTTGGTTTTATTTTAATGACTCAAGTGATTGCTGCTGAACGTTATATTGACCCAGATGGTTGTATGTCTTGTCATGGCTTACCGAATTTGGATTACATAGATAAACAAGGTTTAATGCGAACTGCGAGTACAAATACCGAGCATTATGCCTCATCTTTACATGGTAGTGTACCTTGTCGTGATTGCCATCGTAAAATAACTGATTATCCACATGACCCAAAAAATGGGGCTGTTGATTGTGCTGATACCTGTCATTTAGAAGAACCATCAGAAGGTGAATCTTATACTCATGCTGATATTGTTGATGAATTTAGTAAATCTGCACATGGTGAAGGCTGGACTAAAAATTTGACTGCCAGTAATCGGCTAGAAGAAGGAGATTCCCCATCTTGTCGTAATTGTCATAATAATAGTTTGTATGTTTCCGCAGAGAAAATTGAACTTTTTAAAGATGCTTTTAAACATCAAGATCAAACTTGTGGAAACTGTCATCAAGGTACAGCATGGCAAAATAGAATTGGTGGGCATATTTTACGGCGTTTAATCGGAGCTAGATGGAGTAAAACGGAAGCAAATAAATTATGTATAGATTGTCACGGTGATATTGATAAAATGCAGCAAGTTGAACTAACTGATATTAATAATGAAAAAAGCAAACCAAGTATAAATTTTATCCAAGCAAGCCAAACTTATGAAATGACTTTGCATGGACGGTTGTTAGCTGCTGGAATTGAAGAAGGTGCTTCTTGTAATGACTGTCATGCTCCTAATGGCTTGAAACATGGAGTCTTATCTGCCAAAAAAACACATGCCACCACTCATCCTGAGCAACTCAGTAAAACTTGTTCACCGTGTCATTCTTATGCTAGTAACCCATTAAACCAAGAATTTGTATTGACTAATCTACACAATATTGAGCAGGTTCCAACCAATTTTGAACTTATGCCATTTGATTTGAGTAGTTATTTAGAGTTCAATTGGTATCGTTCGATTATGGTTATGCTACCGTTAATTGCTTTGTTAGCCATTGGCAGTTTATTATGGTCGTTGTTTATTAAAAACAAACGAGTTGAGCCGTTATTTGGAAGTAAGCATTTTCAAAAACATATGATTGATGTGAAGTCTAAGAAACAAGGCTAATCACGCAAGCTTAAGGAATGGAGTCCAAAGCGAAGCTTTGATATTATTGGCATATAAAATATAATATTAACAAAGCTAATGCTTTTAACTCCGAAAATCTTAATTAAATTATAGCCATAATTGCTGGTTTATAAACCTCTAATTTTTCAATTCAAAAGTTTTCTGATTGGTAATTTTCTATCAGGGATTTGTTGTCTTTTTCTACCAATACAACACACCAATAATGTTTACTTAAAGAAGTGTTGTCTTGTTCCAATTCATCAGAGTCAATGCTCTATAGTTTTTCAAAAAAATAAAAGTTCTCAGACCTGACAGGCTTTCAAAACCTGTTAGGTCTTTTGGCCAAAATATTTATCTGAAAAGCTATATTAAGGATGGCGAACACATAGGCTCGCCCCTACAATATTGAAATATAACTAGTGAATTATCTTTGTTTAAACTTACTAATAGTCAATTCAAATCGACGGTTTTTATAACGTCCTTCTTCACTGTTATTAGATGCTAACGGTTCATCTTCACCCTTACCTATTATTTGTAATTTATTTTTAGGAATACCACTAGTAATAAAATACTCAGCAACATTATTTGCTCTTCCCAAAGACAGTAAATAATTAAATTCTGATGAACCAATATCATCAGTATGAGCAACAATTTTTATCCGCTTCAAGAAATTATCATCTATATTTTTGATGATAGCATCAAGTTCTAATTTTGCTTGTTTCGTCAATATAGGCTGTTCATAAGGGAAACTTTCATCACCATATTTCATTATCCTCTCAACTTTGATAACAACACAACCATGTTTATTAACAGCAACATCAGTCCTGCTCTTTGAACATTTATCCTTATAATCAGGAACTACATCCTTATCAGTATCAATAGGACAACCATGCACATCAATTCCACGTTTCAATTCCTTACGAGTATTGTTAGGACAATTATCAAGATAATCATGTACTTTATCGTTATCACTATCTATTGGACAACCTTTCTTCTTACCTTTCTGATAAACTCCTTTGGATAATTCTTTGGTGTTATTATTTGGACATCTATCTTCGTAATCAGATATTTTATCTTTATCAGAATCAATAGGACAACCTTTAGAATCAACACCTTTACTTATTTGTAGAGGAGTATTTTTAACACAAATATCAACGTAATCTCGTATCTCATCTTTATCTGTATCAATAGGACAACCTTTCGCTTTTCCTTTTTTGTAAACACCTTTAGTTAATTCCTTTGCACTATTATTTGGGCATATGTCTTTATAATCTGCTACTTTGTCTTTATCTGTATCAATAGGACAGCCCCTAGAATCAACACCTTTGCTTATTTGTAGAGGAGTATTTTTAACACAAATATCAACGTAATCTCGTATCTCATCTTTATCTGTATCAATAGGACAACCTTTCACTTTTCCTTTTTTGTAAACACCTTTAGTTAATTCTTTTTTACTATTGTTTGGGCATATGTCTTCATAATCTGCTATTTTGTCTTTGTCAGAATCAATAGGACAACCTTTAGAATCAACACCTTTGCTTATTTGTAGAGGAGTATTTTTAACACAAATATCAACGTAATCTCGTATCTCATCTTTATCTGTATCAATAGGACAACCTTTCGCTTTTCCTTTTTTGTAAACACCTTTAGTTAATTCTTTTTTACTATTGTTTGGGCATATGTCTTCATAATCTGCTATTTTGTCTTTGTCAGAATCAGTAGGACAACCTTTAGAATCAACACCTTTACTTATTTGTTGAGGAGTATTTTTAACACAAATATCAATATAATCCTGAACTTTGTCCTTATCAGTATCAATAGGACAACCTTTAGAATCAACACCTTTACTTATTTGTTGAGGAGTGTTTTTAACGCAAATATCAACGTAATCTCGTATCTCGTCTTTATCAGTGTCAATAGGGCAGCCTTTCACTTTTCCTTTCTGGTAAACACCTTTAGTTAATTCCTTTGCACTATTATCTGGACATATATCTTCATAATCTGCCACTTTGTCTTTATCAGTATCAATAGGACAACCTTTAGAATCAACACCTTTGCTTATTTGTAGAGGAGTATTTTTAACACAAATATCAACGTAATCTCGTATCTCATCTTTATCTGTATCAATAGGACAACCTTT